>RFJV01000149.1 GCA_003694775.1 Chloroflexota bacterium
CAGGAAGTTGCTCATCACCTGCTGGCCTGTGGCCTGGTCCCACTTGCCGGTGTCCCGGCCCACCACATTGATGCCCGGATACTCGGCAAATACTTCGGCCACACCCTCCATGCGGGCCTCGTTGGCCGGGTGGCCGACAAAGCCTTCAATCAGCACCACGTCACCCTTGCCGCCCAGCTTTTCCGCCAGCCAGCGGGCGCTGATTTTGGCCCATTCCTTCTGGTTGGTCACCACGTTGATGGCCTTGGGCGAGCTGACCTCCTGGTCCACGGCAATGACCAGGATACCGGCGTCCACGGCCTCTTCGATGACCGGGTTGAGCGCGTTCTGGTCGTTGGGGTTGATGATGATGGCATCCACCCCGCGGTTAATCAGGTTCTGGATTTGCTGAACCTGACCCTGCACGTCCACATCTGCACTTTCGATGATGAGTTCGTTGGTCAGGCCCTGGGCCATGTACTCGGCGTTGACTTCCTGCATATTCTGAATCATCTGGGTGCGCCATTCGCTCCCCACAAAGCCGTTAGACACGCCAATGGTAAACGGCGCGCCGCCGGTCTCCGCGGCTGGCGCTTCTTCCTTGGCTTCTTCCTGGGCCGGCTGTTCCTGCTGAGCCGGCGCGGCCTCTTCCTGCTGGGCCGGCTGTTCTGCCGGTGCGGACTGCTGTCCGCCGCAGGCCGCTACCAGCGACGCCAGCAAAACCAGAACCATCATTAAAGCGAGCGGTTTGTACCAACGTTGGTAGGTTTGCATGGTTTATCTCCTCCATAGAGATGACAGATTAATAGGGTGAAATATTGAATATTCGGATATTTGGAACAATACATCTTCGTATTTTGTCTGCTACATCTACCCCTCCTTCCTTTCATGCATCATTCTGCTCACCGCAAACCGGCTGACAGCCAGCCGCCACAGAGGATGGCGGTCAAACGCCGGTCTGCTGAGCCGGTGCCATCAGTCTATCCTGATACCGGGCAGATGGGTGTCGGGGATACGGGTAAGCGTTCCAAAATCCGGTTGAGGTCTACTTGACGGTGAACACATATTCCAGTGCCAGATGGATTGCCCCTACCACGCCGGCGTCATCGCCGAGGGACGAGAGGTCGATGTGCAGGTCTCTGGTAGACAAAGCGGTCGAACGTCGCAGAACGGCTTGCCGGATGGCGGACAGCAGTTTGTACCCGGTTTTACTCACCCCACCACCGATAAGGATGAGGCGAGGATTGTAAAAATTGACCAGACCGGCCAGCATACCGCCAATCATACGCCCGCTTTCTTTGATAATCTGGTTGGCGACCTGGTCGCCCGTGGCCGCGGCCTCGCTGACATCTTTGGCCGTCAGCGCGCCTTTGGCGGCCAGCCGCTGGGCCAGAAATTCACTCTGGCCGCGGCGGGCGGCTTCCTCGGCGCGGGCGGCGATGGGCGGTCCAGCGGCCATCGCTTCCAGACAGCCAACATTGCCGCAGTGACAGACCGGGCCGTTGTAGTCAATGCAGATATGGCCCACATCGCCGGCACAGCCATCACTGCCGCGGTAAATCTGCCCCTTGCAGATGATGCCGCACCCTATCCCTGTTCCGATTTTAATGAACAGAAAATTGTCGATGCCTTTGCCTGCACCGGCGTACAGCTCGCCAATTGCCATCACATTGACATCATTATCGACCACCACCCGCGCCGCGGGAAAGGTATCGCGGAAGAAATCCTTGATGGGAAACGCCTCCCACCGGGGCATCAGCGGCGGTGCAATCAGCAATCCGCTGGAGAACTGCACCGGTCCGGGCACTCCCACGCCAATTCCCAGGACCTGCTCCGGCTGGATGCGGCGGCGCTGGAGGAACTCCAGGGCAATTTCGGTCATCCGGCCCAGCACCTTCTCCGGCGCGTCCCGTACGTCTGCCGGTTCGCTGGACCGCTCCAGGAGATGACCGTTGAAATCGGCCAGGGCCATATCCAGACTGGTCGCCCCCAGGTCAATGCCAACGACGTAGCCCAACTTACCGTTGAGCGACAGCATCACCGGACGCCGTCCACCCTGCGACTCGCCAGGGCCTACTTCGGTGATGATGTGCCGCTCCAGCAGGCCCTGCACCGTTGAGGTGATGTTAGAGCGAGAGTAGCCCAACTGCCGGGCCAGGTCGGTGCGGGACAGCGTCCCTGCCTCCCGGATGGCCGCCACCACTTCTGCTTCAGCCTGTTCCAGCACCAGCGTCCGTTGATGATTTTCGGGTATTCCGTGGGCAAGCGCCATTAATTTTCCCCATCAAACAAAGCAATGAATCAGGACCAACAGTTTCCACCTTCACAAAAGAACTTTTAGCGTGTTTTATGTTACTTTGTTCATCTTGTGAAGTAAGTTGCATATATTTTATCGCAACCTGCTTGTCCTGTCAAGCTAGCCGGACGGGGATAGTCTGGGTAGACAAGGCAATGTCTTCGTCCACCCAGGGTGATTTTTGGACAGACTCCTACAGATTCAGCCGGCGCTTGCACTCATCCAGAATGGCGACCGTCGCTGTGGCGCCCACACGGGTCACCCCCAGTGCCCGCACCTCCAGCAGACGGTCCAGCGACCGCACCCCTCCGGCGGCTTTCACCTGCACGTGCGGGGGCGAGTACTGCCGCATCAGCTTCAGGTCGGCATCGGTGGCGCCGCCGGTTCCGTAGCCGGTCGATGTTTTCACCCAGTCGGCGTTCAGCTCACCGCAAATTTCACACAGCCGGATTTTCTGGTCGTCATTCAGATAGCAGTTTTCAAAAATCACCTTCACCTTCTGCCCGTAGGCATGCGTCACCTCGATAACGGCCTGCAAATCGGCCCGAACGTATTCCCAATCGCCGCTGAGCACTTTGCTGATGTTGACCACCATATCCAGCTCTTCACCGCCATCCAGCAGGGCCTGCTTTGCCTCGGCTACCTTGACCGCGGTGGTGTGTCCGCCGTGCGGAAAGCCTATCGTGGTGCTGGCCTTGACCGTACTGCCGGCCAGCAGGTCAGCACACCGTTTGAGGTAGTAGGGCATAATGCACACGCTGGCAACATCGTAGGCCAGGGCCAGTCGAATCCCCTGCTCCAGTTCCTCATCGGTGAGGGTCGGCTTGAGCAGGGAGTGGTCTATCATTTTGGCGATGCCGGTATAGGTGTAATCCATTGTTTTTTCCTCTCTTGACGAGGGACGAACGACCAACGACAAACGACGAAGGACCAACGACGAACGACCAACGACGACGGACGAACGTCCCAGAGGCTACACTTCCCCCCGACGCTGGGCCAGGGCAATGCCGCCCCAGAGACCGGCCTGCGGTCCGAGCAGGGATGGCTCAATGCGGACATCGTCGGCGGGGAACATCCCCACCCGGGCCGGGACAACGGCCCGTACCGTGTCGAACAGCAGGGAACCGATGCCGGCCACGCCGCCGCCAAGCACCACCAGTTCGGGATGCAGAATGGTAACCACGTTGGCAATGCCGATGCCCAGATAGGTGGCGGCCCGCGTCAGGGCCTCCCGCACGGCCTGGTCGCCTTCTGCCGCGGCCTGGGCCATTTTGGCCGGGGTGACCTGCTCCGGCCTGCCGTCGACCAGCCGGTGCAGGGCCGGGGCCTGCCCGCTCAACAGCAGGCGAACCCCTTCCGCGGTGATGGCCGGGCCGCTGGCCAGGGTTTCCAGACAGCCGGTGCTGCCACAGCCACAGCGCGGCCCGTCGGGCAGGATGGTCTGGTGGCCCAGCTCGCCCGCCGCGCCCAGCCGGCCCAGCCGCAATCGCCCATCGATGACCACCCCGCCGCCGATACCCGTACCGATGGCAAAAAAGGCCATCGTCCCCACCGACCGGCCATGCCCAAAGACCAGCTCCCCCAGCGCAGCCAGCCGGACATCGTTCAGCAGGTACACGGGACAGCCAATCCGGGCAGACAGTTGCGCCCGTGCCGGAACATCGCGCCAGTGGGTCGGCAGATTGGGCAGGAACCTGACCACACCGTTCGGCAGGTCGACCAGCCCCGGCAGGCCCATTCCCAGGGCCACCGGCGACCGTCCGGCCTGTGCGGCCAGTTCCTGCACCAAATCGGCTGTGCGGTCCAGCACTGCGGCCGGCCCCTCGTGGGCGCGGGTCGGGATGGTCTTTTGGGCCACGACCTGTCCGGAGGCGTCGGCCAGCATGGCGGCAATCTTGGTTCCGCCCAGGTCAACCGCGGCAAACAGGTCGGTCATTTTACGGCATAAACTGCTTCAAGAAGCGCCCGCTCTGCACCAGGGAGGCCTTGCGGCTTTCCAGCGAGCCTTCATAGGCCCGGTCTTCCACCTCAATGCAGACCGGCCCCTGGTAGCCCACGTCGGTGAGGACGGAGAAGAATTTACCCCAATCCACATCGCCCAGGCCGGGCAGTTTGGGCGTATGGAACTCCAGCGGCGTAGCCATAATGCCGACCTCGTCCAGCCGGTGCTTGTCGACCCGCACATCCTTGGCGTGAATGTGGAACAGTTTATCAGTAAATTCCCGGAGGGGTTTGAGGTAGTCCATCTGCTGCCAGACCATATGGGAGGGGTCGTAATTAAGGCCAAAGTTATCGCTGGGAATTTCCTCGAACATTCGCCGCCAGATGGCCGGGCTGTGGGCCAGGTTTTTGCCGCCCGGCCATTCGTCCCGGGTAAAGGACATCGGGCAGTTTTCGATACCGATTTTTACCCCGTGGTCCTCGGCAAATTTGACCAGCGGCGGCCAGACCTCCTTGAAGCGGGGCCAGTTATCCTCCACGGATTTGGTCCAGTCCCGGCCAATGAAGGTGTTGACCACGCCCACACCCAGCAGTTCCGCGGCCAGAATCACCTTTTTGATGTGGTCAATATAGACCTGCGCCTCGGCCCGGTCGGGGGCCAGGGGGTTGGGGTAGTACCCCAGCCCGCTGATAGACACCCCGGCGGAGGCCATCAGCTCGTTGACGCGGGCGGCATCATCTTTGGTAAAGCCGGTCACGTCGATGTGGGTAACGCCGGCATAGCGCCGCTCGGCCTTGCCTTTGGGCCAGCACATCAGCTCCACGGTGGCAAAGCCGTTGTCTGCGGCAAATTTGACCACTTCCTCAAGCGAAAGGTCCGGCAAAATGGCACTGACAAATCCTAACTGCATCATCGCAAAATCCCTCCTGTGAGTTGGTGAGTTTGTTAGTTGGTGAGTTTGGGAGTTTGGGAGTTGGGGAGTTAATTTTGAATTTTGAATGTTGAATGATAAATTGTTCGCCCTTCCGCCCTCATCCCTCATCCTTCATCCTTCATCCCCCCACTTCCACCCAGCACTGCTCCTGGTGGCTTTTGAGGATGGCTTCGCAGAGAAGAATCTCCTTGTGCCCGTCCTCAAAGGTGGGGAAGGGCCGCGGCGCGGTGTAATCGCCGGCGGCCAGGTAGTCATAGAAGGCCTTGAAGCACTGCTTGAACGTGTCGTCGTACCCCTCGTTGTGCCCGCCGGGGTAGCTGATATACCGGCGAGCGGCTTCGGAGACCAGGCCGGGGTCGCGGATGAGAATCTCGTTGGGTTTGTCCCGGTAACCAATCCACAGGTCGTTGGGGTGCTCGCTGTTCCAGGCGATGGCGGCCTTTGACCCGGCAATTTCGTAGCGCAGGCAGTTTTTGCGCCCGGCGGTTATTTGCGACACCCACAGCGAGCCGTGCGCGCCGCCCTTGAAGCGAAGCAGTACCGCGGCGTAATCTTCCGTTTCAATATTGATGGTTTCGGTGGCCTGCACCTGCTGAACCTTGCCGGAGAAGGTTTCCACCTCTCCTTTGGGCCGCTGGCGGGTTTTGTGGACGGTCTGCAGGTTGGCAAAGACGGCCTCAACTTCCAGACCGGTAATCGTTTGCACCAGGTCCATCCAGTGGGTGCCAATGTCGGCGACGGCGCGCAGTTTGCCGCCTTCGTCGGCCAGAACGCGCCAGTTGTAATCCGTGGGGTACAGCAGCCAGTCCTGCACGTAGCCGCCGTAAATGGAGAAGATGTCGCCCAGGTCCCCGCGGCGAACGATTTCGCGGGCTTCCAGGTTGAGGGGATAGAAACGGATGTTGTAGTTGACCCCCGCCACCAGTCCGGTTTCGTTTGCCAGTTGCACCAGCGCCGCGGACTCTGCGGAGGTCATTGCCAGGGGTTTTTCGCACAGCACGTGCTTGCCGGCTTTCAGGGCGCGGCTGGCCTGGTCAAAATGGAACCGGTTGGGAGTGGTAATGTGGACGACATGCACCTCGTCGTCGGCCAATACTTCATCGTACGAGCGGTAGGCTTTGGGGATGCCCAGCTTTTCTGCCGCCAGACGGGATTTTTCCGGGGACGAGCCCAAAATCCCCACCACCTTGATACCCAGACGGCGCAGTCCCTCGGTGTGGGCTGGCCCCATAAATCCTGTTCCAACAATGGCAACGCCGGGATTTTTCATCGTCTGACTCCTTGGTTCAATTATCAATTGGCTTATTGGCTATTCCGCCGGGGTCTCCGCCGCCGGCGAGGTTGGGCCGCGGACTGGTCGTCTGCCGCGGGAGACGGAGCCGCGGTCGGCAGGTCAAACTGAAGCGGATACCGGCCGTACTCCACCGCCGCATCGAACAGCAGAAACAGGTTTTCGGGCGGTACGTCCCACTGGATATGGTTGGACGGGGCCAGAATATACCCGCCGCCCGGCCCTAACTGGTGAAGCCGGGTTTTCACTTCTTCGACCACCCGCGGCGGGTCGCCCTGCAAAGCCTCGCGGATGTCGATACCGCCCATAAAGACCAGCCGGTCCCCGTATTCTGCCTTGACGGCGTAAAAATCGGTCACGGGCAGGGGTTCCAGGGGGTGGAAGATGTCGGCGCCGATGTCAATCAGGCGGGAGAGGAAGGGGGTCATGGCGCCGTCGGAATGGAAGATGATTTTCACGTGGGGGCTGTGGGCCTTGAGCCGGGCAATCATCCGGCGGTACGGCTCCTTGAAGTAGCGGTCGAACATGTCCAGGGAAATCATGGTGTTCTTGTTGCCAGCAAAGTCATCGCCGGGCAGTTCCAGCATATCCAGCCGCTCGCCGGCAATGTCCAGGAAGCGGAGCATCATAGCCGTGTAGCAGTCGAACAGGCGGGAGGTGAGGGCCTCCACCACCTCCGGCGACAGCACCAGGTCGGTGAAGAATTTTTCGTGCCGGCGCAGAGACTGGGCCATCTCGAACGGCCCGTACGAGGCCACTGCCCGCCCGATAACCGCGTACTCTTCCCCCAGGGCCTCGATTTCCCGCAGACGTGCCCGGATGAGGTCCGGCTGAACCGCCTCGTCGGGGGTGGGCAGGGGGTGCTCCATTATCTGCTCCACAGTGGCGTGCTCCAGCGGATGGTGGCGCGCGGTGCGGTACAGGCCGCTGGTATCCCAGATGATACCGAAAGCGTCGCTCCCGTCCGGGCGGGGATGGCTGGTCGCGGCCACCGCGCCGGGGTCTACATGGCGCACGTCGATGTGAAGCCGGGCCATCAGCCGGTCATCGTAGTAGTTGACCGAATGAAGCCGGTCGGGGCGGAAGGGAGGCACCGGCTCCCAACCCAGCCGGTCGAGGGCGGCAAAGTACAGCCGGTCGGTGATGCCGTACCAGCTTCCCCACAGCGACAGGGGCACGCGGTCCGGCTCCTGGTGATGGATGGCGGTCAGGACACGTTCACGAGGGGTCAAAGGCATGGTCAGGCTTCCACCACCTTCTGCACAATGCGTCCGCTGGCCTTTTCCTTCAGGATAACTTTGAGCCGACCGTCGGGCATTTTTTCCTGCTTCACCAGAAAGTGGTCGGCATCGTATTCGGTCAGCTCGACGCCGGTGTCCACCTCGTCGGAGCCGCGCCAGTCGTCCAGCAGAACCGGCTCCCACCGTTTGGACTCTACCGAGCGGTAGGCCGCGTCCATAATGGCATTGACCACGTAGCCATCGTAAAAGGTTTCCATTGGCTGGGTGCCGGCGTCCAGCGCGTTGAGCATGTCGTTGAACATTTCGACATACCCCAGCGCGCCCACTTCATCCCCCACGGGGAAGAGCCAGCCGGTCTCGCCTTCGGCTTTTTCGGCCACGTAGCCCTTTTCACCGACCGCTGTGAACATGTCGAAGCCGGTGCGGAGCCAGTGGTTGAGCCAGATAGTGCCTTCTGTGCCCGACACCTCGTCCCGCAGGTCCATCCCGCCGCGGAAGGTCCAGCTTACCTCGAACTGGCCGATAGCGCCGTTGGCATACTTGACCAGGCCGATGGCGTGGTCCTCGGCCTCGATGGGATGCACCTGGGTATCGGCCCAGCACATCACTTCTACGGGCCGCACCTCCTTGCCAATGAAGCTGCGCCCGATTTCTATGCAGTGACAGCCCATATCGATGATAACTCCGCCGCCGGAAATCTCTTTGGTCCAGAACCAGTCGCTGTGCGGGCCGGGATGGGTTTCGCGGGAGCGGGTCCAGAGCACCTTGCCCAAGGCGCCGTTCCGCACGGACTGCAGGGCCTTGAGCGTTTTGGGCGTGTAGACCAGGTCTTCCAGATAACCGTGGAACACGCCGGCCTTCTCTACGGCGTCCAGCATCTGTTTGGCCTCTGCCGCGGTCCGGGCCAGGGGTTTGGTGCACAGCACAGCCTTGCCAGCTTCCGCGGCCATGATAGCGGCTTCAGCGTGCTGGTTGTTCGGCAGACCGATGACCACCACATCGGTTTCCGGGTCGTTGATGGCCTCGGCCAGGTCGGTGGTCCAGCGGGGAATTCCCCAATCCCCGGCAAACTTTTTGGCCCGCTCCGGTGTCCGGGAATAGACCACCTCCACCCGGTCGCGACTGCGGTTGCCGTGCAGGCTCATGGTGTAAAACATGCCAATCAGGCCGGTTCCCAGCATGGTAATTTTGCTCATCGCCTGTTCTCCCTTGAATGTGCGCGCGGTACAGAATCGTTTTGCCGAACTTGTGCCCAAGCCCGGCAAAAGTTCCGAATGTCCGGTCATTTAAATTTGGCCGAATTATAAACGTGGGGTATGATATTGTCAATTTTGGGGATTGGGGATTGGGGATTAGAGATTTGGAGATTGGAGATTGGGGATTAGAGATTAGAGATTGGA
>RFJV01000150.1 GCA_003694775.1 Chloroflexota bacterium
ACCCCTGCGGTGGAACCGACTGGCGTGTTGTGCGGTTAGGAACCGACATTGGTCTGGTCTGCCTGACCTGCGGGCGCCGGGTGCTGATTCCCCGCGGCAGGTTCATCAAGCAGGTAAAAGCTCTGCTTCAGCGCGGGCCGGATTCTCCCCCCGCGCCAGAGGCATAGCCCAAAATCAATATTTCTGTCCGCATCACCCGGATGCAGTCTTGATGCCGGCGGAAGTCAAAAAAATAGCTGGAGTTTACCTATGGAAAATCAAACAAACAAGGACAAGACCCGGATAGAAAACGAACTGGTATCGATGCGCCAGCACGTCAGCAACCTGGAACTGGAACTGCAAATCCAGCGCGAAATTGCCTACGCCGCCGGTGTTTTCAAAGGGGATATTACCATCCGCACCCTCCTGGAATCGCTGGCTGAAGGTGTAGTGGTCTGCAATCCCAAGGGGTATATTGTGCTGATTAACCGCCGGGCGGAGGAAATGTTTGGCTACACGGCGGAGGAGGTTATTGGCCGGTCTCTCAATATCTTCCTACCGGAACGCTTTTTCAATATTCACAACCAGCATGTGGAATCTTTCTTTGATGCGCCCGAAATTCGCCGGATGGGAACCGGCAGAGACCTGACTGCCAAGCGCAAGGACGGCACCGAATTCCCGGTAGAAGTCAGCCTGAGCTACCTGGATACCGAGGTGGGCCGGCTGGCTATCGCCTTTGTTTCCGACATCACCCAGCGCAAGCAGGCCGAATGGGCCTTGAAACTGCGCAACGAGGAACTGGATGCTTTTGCCCACACCGTTGCCCACGACCTGAAAAGTTCCCTGGCCAAAATCATCGGCTACAGCGAGGTTTTGGTAGATATTCAAGCCTCTCTCTCCAGAGAGGAAATCACCAAATACCTGACCGCCCTGGCCGAAAGTGGGCGCAAGATGAACAACATCATCGATGAACTGCTGGTTTTCGCCAGCGTCCGCAAGGAGGAAGTCAAACTCCAGCCGGTCGATATGTGGGCGGTGGTCAACAACGTGCTCCAGCGACTGCAGTACATGCTCAGGGACTACAACGCCCAGGTCACCCTCCCCGATTCATTCCCGCAGGCAATGGGCCAAGCCGCCTGGCTGGAAGAGGTATGGCTCAACTACCTGACCAACGCTATCAAGTACGGCGGCAGACCGCCGGTTATTGAACTGGGTTATACGCGCCTGGATGATAACCGGATAAAATATTGGGTCAAAGACAATGGAGAAGGATTAACCAGGGAACAGCAGAAAAATCTGTTTGTCTCCTTTGCCCGTCTGAATGTCCCGTATCATATCGAAGGGTACGGGCTGGGGCTGTCCATTGTTAAGCGGATTATCGACAAGCTGGGCGGCGAAGTCGGCGTGGAAAGCGAGCCGGGCAAAGGGAGCATCTTCAGCTTTACCCTCCGGGCCGCTCCAGCCGATTGAGCCTAAACCCAACTCTTGTGGTATAATTTTCACCCTATGAGCGAACGTCCCGTTTCACCCGGCCTGCAAACCGAAGAAAAACAGCTTGATACCAGCCTCCGCCCCACCGATTGGGAGGGGTATATCGGGCAGGC
>RFJV01000151.1 GCA_003694775.1 Chloroflexota bacterium
CTGGCCCCACCCAGACCGCACTGCCGGACATCCAGATTCAGAATGACCTCCGGACGCGGGGTCAGTTCGTTGGTGTGGTAGGCCCGGTACAGGTCGTCGGCGGTAAAATGGCTCACGCTGACCTCCAGTGCCGGGCTGTTGGCCGCCAGCAGGCCCAGCCCGTTTTCGCTGACCAGCGCCAGCCAGCGGACATCAGTCTTGTTGCCGTTTTCCTGGGGCATAATGTAGGGCACGTACTGGTCGGTTACGGTGCTGTGGTACAGGCCGATGGCCGCGCCGGTATTGCGGTCGATGTAGTTTTCGTGGGGGCCGCGTCCGTACCAGGTGAACTGCTCAAACCCGGCGGGCAGGCTCATCGTCAGGCCCAGGCGGGGCAGGGGCGGCAGGGCAGGCTCGGCCACGATGCGGTTGTGCAGAACAATGTCCCCACTGCCGTAGACCAGACCGGTCAGATGGTGGGTAAAGCCGGGCGCGTCCGCAGAGGCCCGCACATCCTGCCGCACGTAGAACCGCACCAGCCGCGGAGAGACCTGCTCGATTTCCACGGCTTCGGTGCGGTAGTGCAGTTGGTTGAGGCCGGCATTGAGCCATTGAGCCAGCAGTTTGTCGGGCCGGGTAGGGTTGGCCTTGAAGCCGTCGTTGTCGGTGGGGGCACGCCAGGCATTGAGCCGGGGACTGCGGCACAGGATGTCGCCCCCCTGGTAAGCCAGGCTGATAAGCTCACCGGTCTTGCGGTTGAGGACCAGGCAGAAATCTGCCCCGTCCACCACGGCCTTGCTGGCGCTTTGGGAGAGCACCAGCGCAGGCAGAGCCGCCGGATTGAGCACTACCGGCTCCGGTACAGGCACTGGCAGGGGAAACTGCGCCCAGGCTACCTCGTGGCCGGCTTCGGCCCAGAGGGTGTCCGCGGCCAGGCGGAATCGCACATTGAGGAAGACCTCGCCGCCCGGCGGCAGGTCGAGCCGGGGCAGAGGAACTTTGACTTCCGCAGTCTCCTGCGGCGGAATGTCCGGCAGGGGCAGGTCGCCCTGATGCACAATTTGCCCGTCGACCTGCACTTCCCAGACGGCCCGCAGGTCGTCCAGACCGGTAAAGTACCGCTTGTTGACCACCTCCAGCCGGCCCGCCGGCAGGTCAACCGGGTTGACATCCACCGGCTGGAACACCTTTTTGCACTCGAACATGGCCGGGTGGGGGGTGCGGTCGGGCCAGATGAGGCCGTTGATGCAGAAATTCAGGTCGTTGACCTCGTCGCCAAAATCGCCGCCGTAGGCCCAGTACTCCCGGCCCTGCTCGTCAACCTTGCGCAGGCCCTGGTCTACCCAGTCCCAGATAAAGCCGCCCTGGAGGCCGTGACAGGTTTCCACCGCCTCCCAGTACTCCTTGAGATTGCCGGTGCTGTTGCCCATAGAGTGGGCAAACTCGCACATAATCAGGGGGCGGTCGTTGGCCGGGTCCTGGGCGTAGGCCCGGATGCTGTCGATGGTGGGGTACATCGGCGGGACTACATCGGTGACCAGGCGTCCGGCCTGCCAGCCGCGGCGGCGGGCGGCCTCCTGGGCCTCGGCGTCGGGCTTGCGGGAGAAATCCGCCTCCGGGTCCAGCAGGAGCATAGTGTACGGCGAGATGGCCCCCTCGTAGTGCAGGGGGCGGGAGGGGTCGCGGCCCCGAATCCAGCCGGCCAGGGCGTCGAAATTGGGGCCGTAGCCGCTCTCGTTGCCCAGGGACCAGAGGATGATGCAGGGATGGTTTTTGTCCCGCTCGACCATCCGCCGCCCGCGCTCCAGGAAGGCAGTGGCCCAGTCCGGGTCGTTGGGCAGTTTGTTGTAAACGGCGTGGCACTCGATGTTGGCTTCGTCAATGACGTACAGGCCGTACTCGTCGCACAGGTCGTAAAAGCGGGGGTCGTTGGGGTAGTGGGCAGTGCGGACGGCGTTGAAATTGAACTGCTTGAGCAGTTTGACATCCGCCAGCATGGATTCCAGGGTGACCGCCTTGCCGCGGCGGTCGTCGTGTTCGTGCCGGTTGACCCCCTTGAAGATGACCGGCTGTCCGTTGACCAGCAGTTCCCGGCCCTTGATTTCGACCTGCCGGAAGCCGATGCGGGTGGCCGCGGTCTGCACCAGCGTGCCGGAGGAGTCCCTGAGCCGCAGGAGCAGGGTGTACAGGTGCGGGGTTTCGGCGCTCCACAGGCGCGGGCCGGCGACCGGCTGGCGGAAGCGGACCACATTTTCGGCCCAGTCGGAGGTGCGCAGGTCGCGGGCCGGCGGCGGGTCGAACACGGGCTGGCCGTCGGGGTCAAAAAGCTGAAGCTCCACGGTACAGAGCGGTTCGCGGTTGCCCAGGTAGCGGACTTCCTCGCGCGGGGTGTCGGGCGGCGGAGCGTTGTACTGGTTGATTTTGACCTCCACATGCAGAACCGCGTCCCGGTAGCCGGCGTCCAGCTCCGGGCGGGCAAAGCAGTCGAACAGGTGGAGCTGGGGCGCGGCGTACAGGTACACGTCCCGGTAGATGCCGGCCATCCACCAGTGGTCCTGGTCTTCCAGGTAGCTTCCGTCGGACCAGCGGATGACCATCACCGCCAGGGTGTTTTCGCCGGGCTGGAGGTAGGGGGTCAGGTCGAACTCGGCGGGCAGGCGAGAGTCCTGGCTGTAGCCGACCTGCCGTCCGTTGAGCCAGAGGTAAAAAGCGGACTCCACCCCCTCAAAGCAGATGAACACCCGCCGGCCTGCCCAGTGCGGCGGCAGGGTAAAGCGCCGGCGGTACAGACCGGTGGGATTGTCGGCGTAGGGCACGCGGGGCGGGTCGGGGGGAATGGGCATTTTGACGTTGGTGTAGATAGGACGGTCGTAGCCCTGCATGGTCCAGTTGCCCGGCACATCGACCTGGTCCCAGTCCGCGGTATCAAATTCGGGGTGGAAGAAGTTGGCCGGCGCGGCCTGAGGATTGGCGACCAGCCGGAACTGCCACGGACCGTTGAGCAGATGGAAAAAGGGCGAATTTTCACGGCGCAGGGACAGGGCAGAATCGTCGTCGGGAAAGGGAATTAGCGGCGCGTGTGCGGGTAGCCGGTTGATGCCGACAACCTGCGGGTTTTCCCAGTCGTTGGACAGTTTGAAGTGGGTGGTCATAGCGGCCTGCCTGGATGGATTGGAGATTAGAGATTGGGAGATTGGAGATTGGGAGATTAATGTTTTTTCTGTCTCCCCGTCACCTTGTCTCCTTGTCTCCTTGTCTCCTTGTCTCCTTGTCTCCTTGTCTTACTTGCTGGCCCCCAGCGTCAGCCCGCCGATGAAGTACCGCTGGAGGGCAAAGAAAACAATCAGCGTGGGCACGGTGGCTATCAGCGCGCCGGCGACGATGAGCGGCCAGTTGGTGATGTACTGTCCCTGCAGGGTAGAAAGGCCCGCGGTCACCGGCTTGAGGGCGTCGTTCTGCAGGAGGATGATGGCCCACAGATAGTCGTTGAAAATCCAGGTGAACTCCAGCGTAGATACCGCGGCGATGGCCGGCACGGTGAGGGGCATCACAATACGCCAGTAGATACCGAACTCGCTGGCCCCGTCGATGCGGGCGGCTTCCATGATTTCGCCGGGGATGGTGCGCATAAAGTTGCGCAGAACAAAGGTACAGAAACCAAGCTGA
>RFJV01000740.1 GCA_003694775.1 Chloroflexota bacterium
GATATCCCCGCACCTGTAGAATAGCACAGACGGCCAGCATCGTACTCCTCCTGTTCCCGGTTTGACTGCCGGATACCAAACGGTATCCGGCAGTTTTTTTGTGGGGAAAACACCCCATTTCTCCTGTCCATTTTCCCCCATCTATGCCAGACCAACCGCCAACCGATTTCCGCCAAAAATGGGGTAATCCCCATATGGATTTGCCCTTTGCTCCGTGATACAGTGAAAGCAGGAAGTCGCCATTAAATTTGCTGTATTCACGGGCAGACGGTTCTGTCTGAAAGGAGCGAGTCACTATGACTGCCACGGATGTTATTCTGATTGTCCCTATCCTGTTAGGGTTTGCCATTCTGCGGTTTGGCGTTCCCATGCTGTTGATGTGGCTTATCAAGCTGGGGTGCTGCCGGATACTGCATGTCAAGCCGCAATAAATTCATACCCTGTTCAACGGAGGAACATCATGTCGTCATCTGTTCGGTTAATCATCAAAAAGGCTGTTCGACCGGTTTTTGTTATGAGCTTCGTCCTCCTGAGTTGTTTGCTGTTGTCGGTGCCTGCGCTGGCCGATGACCCGACCGGCTCCGACCGGTGCGCGGAATGCCACGACGACGAAGCCGCGGCGTGGCAGGAGTCGCCGCACGCCGCGGGACCGGTCAGCATTACCTGCGAGGACTGCCACGGTCAGTACGTGGAAGACCATCCGGACGCGGGGGTCATGCAACTGACGGTTGACTCGTCGGTGTGCCAGAACTGCCACCAGACCACCTTTCTGCAGTGGCAAAACAGCAAACATGCCGGGGCCAATGTCCAGTGCATTGGGTGCCATCTCTCCCATTCCCAGAAGTTCCGCCTGACCGACGATAACCTCTGTATTGCCTGCCACCGCGACGAGGTTGGCGACTACGAGGAGTCCCATCACGGGCAGGAGGGGGTTCGCTGTGCGGATTGCCACCTGGAAACAACCCATTCCGATGAGCTGGCGCTGGTCTCTACGTCCAATGCGGTACCCCCGCGGCACGATTTTACCGCGGTGCTGTCCGACAACTGCTTGACCTGCCACCAGGAAGAACTGCACCACCAAAAGGGAGGGCATACGATGGTGGCGGCTAAAGCTGTACCGGCCCAGACGTGCGCCGGGGAAACCGGTCAGGGCGACCTTCTGCCTCAATCCGAAACGGCGGACATTCTCTCGGACCGCCTCAATACCCTGGAGGCAGAAAACCGGTCGCTCAAGTTCTGGTTGCCGGTTTCACTGGGGATTGGTTTGGGAGCCGGTGGCGTGCTGGGGGTTGCCGCCGTGCTGTTCTGCAGTTATATCAACTGCCGGAGGAAGGAACAATGAGCCGCACCGATATTCCTGTCAGCCGTCGCGAGTTTCTCAAGCGGATGGGGACCGGCGCGGTGGGTCTGGTTGCCCTGCAGTGGGTCAGCATGGCGCAACCTGCCCTGGCCGCAGATGACCCGCCGCCGGAGGAGGCGTGGGGCATCCTCATCGACCTGACCCGCTGTGTGGGCTGTAATTCCTGCGCTCTGGCGTGCAAGGCCAGCAACGGCCTGCCGGCTCCGGATGTGGCGCCTTCTGCTCTGTCCGCGGACGTGTACACTTTTGTGGAGGCTCATACCGTAACCACCGCAGACGGCACAGCCGGAACGCGGTATGTCAAGCGACAGTGTATGCACTGTGTCAATGCTTCTTGCGTGTCGGCCTGCCCTGCCGCGGCAATGTACAAAAGCCCGCAAGGCCCGGTGGTGTACCGCCCGGAACGCTGTTTGGGGTGCCGCTACTGCGAGGTGGCTTGCCCCTTTGGCGTCCCTCGCTTTGAATGGGATAACGGCCTGACCCCCACCATCAACAAGTGCTGGATGTGTTTTGACCGCCTCCAGCAGGGAGAACAGCCGGCCTGCGTGTCGGCCTGTCCCACCGGGGCAATGCGTTTTGGCAAGCGCAGTGAACTGCTGGCCCAGGCTCACGCTCAGATTGCCTCCAATCCCCACCGCTATGTTGACCACGTCTTCGGCGAGCACGAAGTCGGCGGTACATCGGTGCTGTACCTGTCCGATGTGCCTTTTGAGGAACTGGGATTCCCCACCGGTCTGCCGGAAACCGCCCCACCGGAGGAAACGGAGAAGATAATGAACCAACTACCAACGGTGATTGGCGGAATGACCGCCCTGATGACCGGCGCGGCGATTTTTACCCACCGGAAATCCAACCGTTCCCTGGAGCCAATCCAGGCCGAAAAGGAGGAGTAAAGTATGTCGCTCATTGCATCGCCTGTGCTGTGGTTGATGATTGCTTTGGGAGTCGGTATTCCGCTGGTGCTCATTGCCGGGGTACGCTATCTGGCCTACCGCCTGGCAGGACGCCCGGACAGCATTGCTTCTCCTTCGTTTGACCCGCTGGAACTGCCTCTGCCTCGATTTGCTTCTTCCTGGCAGGCTGTCCGGATGCTGGTGTGGGTGGGGCTGCTGGGCGGCGGTGTGGGGATTATTGTGCTCCGCTTTGTGTACGGCATTGGGGCCGTAACCAACCTGAGCGACCAGTTTCCGTGGGGGTTGTGGATTGGGTTCGACGTGATGAGCGGCGTGGCCCTGGCCGCGGGTGGCTTTGTGATATGCGCCGCCGTCCACCTCTTCGGTCTGAAGCGGTTTGCACCGTTGACCCGTCCCGCGGTACTGACCGCCTTCCTCGGTTACCTGCTGGTCATTGCCGCCCTGGTGGTCGATCTGGGCCGGCCCTACAACATCTGGCGACCGCTGGTGCACTGGCAGCACCATTCTGTGCTGTGGGAGGTGGGTATCTGCGTGGCGACCTACACCACCGTGCTGTTCATCGAGTTTCTGCCGGTGATGCTGGAGGGTGCCCACCGGGTGCAGGCAGTGGCCCGCCGCTTGCCGGTTATGCCGGTCGCCCGGATGATTAGAAAATTTACCGTGGTGCTGGCTGTATTGGCGGTGGTGCTGTCTACCCTGCACCAGTCGTCGCTGGGGTCGCTGTGGGTGCTGGTTCCGGAAAAGCTGTCGCCGCTGTGGTATTCGCTGTATCTTCCGGTTTTCTTCTTTATCTCTGCGGTGGCAGTCGGGCTGGCAATGACCATCGTAGAGTCGACCCTCAGCTCCAGGGCTTTCAAGCGGGGGCTGGAGCTTGACCTGCTGGCCGACCTGGGCAAGTATGCCGCGGTGGTGCTGGTCATCTACCTGCTGGCCCGCTTTGCCGACTTGATAGCCCGCGGCGCAGGACCGCTTCTGGTTCAGGCTAACTTGCAAACTGCGTTTTTCTGGCTGGAAATCGGGCTGGGGGTGGTTGTGCCGATTATTCTCTTCTCCATCCGTCCCTTGCGGTACAGGCCGGCGGTGCTTTTTTCTGCCGCGGTGCTGGTGGTGGTGTTTGGGGTAGTGCTGAACCGGCTGAACGTTAGCTGGATTGGCTTACTACCCTACACCGGCCCGGTCTACTTCCCCTCCTGGATGGAGATACTGGTCAGTTTTACCCTGGTGAGCTTTGGCGTCATCGCTTTTGGACTGGCCGCGAAGTATCTGCCGGTTTTCCCTGCCGAAGCGGAGCGGTAGCCTGCCCGGCTTGTTCGGTGGTACAGGAAAGCCCTGCCATCCGGCAGGGCTTTTTTTACTTTGTGGCAACGGCGTTGTTAAGCCGGGCCGCCTGAATGGTTAGCTACCATAAAATGTTCAGGTGGTTGGAATCGGAAATAGCCGTAATTGTTCTGGATGATTTTCTTAACTATTTCGACTCGCTGATGCTCGATGGCAGCATCGGGCTGTGACAGTCGGTACAGCAGGTATCGGTCATATTGCATGCGGGGTGGTCCTCACTCAGCGAGGTATGGCACCGCCGGCACAGGGTGTTGGTAGTGTTCGGGGCATGAAGGGGACGGGCGTGCACGTCGTGGCAGACCACACAGGCAACCCCGGCGTGACCGTGCCGGCTGAACTGCCATTCAAACAGCAGGGTGGTATGACAGCTTCCGCAGACTTCCGGCGACAGTTCATCGCCCAGGACTATTTGCCGCGGCGGCAGGACCAGGGTCAGGGTAATGACCAGCACCGCCATAGCCGCAGATACAACCAGCGCCAGAGCGGGGCCATTGCCTTTTTCTGCAACCGGGGATAGTCTGTTCATCGTGACCCTTGCCCAACCTGTGGAACAATGGCCCGTCGGGCCGTAAAGTACGGACAGTGATAGCAGTTTGGTGTCAGGCGGCCTTCAACGCGGTAGCGGATGAGCCAGCATGGCTGGTGATTGGATTGTAGCCAGACCGGGCATTGGTGCAGGACAGTTTCCGGGCAGTTTTTGCCTGCCCAGCAGGGCGGGTCGATAGTAGTGTAGAATTCCAGCACAGAGTCATTCCGGGTTGCGGCTTCTGCCACCCGGCGAGCGTGGGCCTCAGCCTGCCACCGGTCGTCCAGGCGACGCAGCCAGTACCCTACCAGGAAGGTGACCGCCAGGGGAATCCCCAACCGGAGGACAAAGCCGGCCACAACGGCCCCAATCAGCCACAGCTCATCCATAATTCCTCACCACAGAAGATGGTTTCATCTTCAGTGTAGCATCTTCTGGGGGAAGAATCTATTGGGTAATTCCCCCATTTGGCGTGGGGAAAGTTGCCCAACCGGTTAGTTCACCTTGATTAAACCTTTTTCAATGGCGTACTTTACCAGCTCTACCCGGTTGTGCAGGTTTAGTTTACGCATAATATTTTCACGGTGACGGTCAACCGTTTTTATGCTGATGACCAGGGCTTCGGCAATTTCCCGGTTGGTGAAGCCTTCGGCAATGTAGGTAAGGACTTCCTTTTCGCGCGGGGTTAAAGGTTCGCTGTCGGGGCGGGGTAGGGGGGTAGAGATTCCCTCGGACGCGGAGACCTCTTTCATTAAGAATTTTGCCAGCGTCGCGTGCAGAAAGACATTCCCCTGGTTGACCACCCGGATAGCCGAGACCAGGTCGTCCGGCGCGGCCCGCTTGGGGATGTAGCCCGACGCGCCGGCGTTGAGCATTTCAAAAAAATACTGCTCATCCTCGTACATGGTCAGGGCCAGAACCGCGGTATCCGGACTGGCTTCCTTAATCTGGCGCGTCGCCTCGATGCCGCTCATGCCGGGCATTGCCAGGTCCATAATAACCACATCCGGTTTGAGTGTCCTGGCGGCCTGAACCGCCTCCTCACCACTGCTAACCTCACCGACAATTTCCATATCCGGTTCCGCAGCAAACATCATCCGCAAACCGGCCCGCACAATCTGATGGTCATCCACCAGTAGCAACCTGATTTTAGACATTGGTCAGCTCCATCATCAACGGTATGGATACCTGCACGCATGTGCCCTGGCCCGGTGCAGACGTGAGACTGCATATTCCTCCCAGAAGCTGGGCACGTTCAATCATTCCTACCAGCCCCCAACCAACCGGCTGTTCCTCCTGGTTCAGGATTTCTTCCGGGTTGAACCCTTTGCCGTTGTCCTCGATGGTCAAATGGACCTGCCGGGGAAGCAGTTCCAGTTTGACCTGCACCTGCGTGGCCTCCGCGTGCTTGGCGATATTTGTCAGGGCTTCCTGGGCGATTCTGAACAGAACCGTTTCATATTCAGAGACCAGCCGCTTTTCCTCCCCCTGCAGAATGAAGCGGGCCGGAATGGCGGTGCGCCTCTCGAAATTCTGAATATACCACCGCAGAGCAGCGACCAGCCCCAGGTCGTCCAGCTGGGAGGGGCGCAGGTCGCTGATGATATGGCGCAGTTCCCCCAACGCGTTCGCGCTGAACTGCTGGAGGTCGCGAATCTGTCCGGCTACCACGGCCGGGTCGCTGTGACGGTTCAGGAGGGCTTCCACGCCCTTCAGCCCCAGGGCAATGGCAGTGAGAGATTGGCCGGTGGCATCGTGCAGTTCGCGGGCAATGCGCTGGCGTTCGGCTTCCTGCGCGCCGACCACCTGGCGCAGTAACTCCTGAAGCAGTTTTTCCCGGCGTTGGGCTTCCTGGTACAGCCGGGCATTTTCGATGGACAGGCCCAGTTGCTGGGCAATACCGGCAATGAGTCTGAATTCATCCACGCTGACGGGTTTGGCTGTTTCGGCAGGCTGGGCCAGAACAAGACAGCCAATCACCTGCTGTTGGGTTACCAGGGGCAGACTGATGATAAGGGTGGGGCTTTTGTACAACCGGCATTCCTGGAGTTCATTGGCTTCTTCTATCAGAAAGGCAATCACCTGCCCATCCTGGTGCAGGCACATGGCCAATTTGCTTTCCACGCATTTTTCACCCAGTTGCCGGGCCTGGTGGTACCAGTATTCTCCGTTTACGTTGCCGGCTGGAGAGGAAAATCCCGTTGACGCGCTGACGTGCAGGTCGCCGGTGTCCGGGCGAGTCAGCATAATCATCCCTGCTTTGGAAAATGCCAGGCTGTGGACAATCTTCTGCAGGACGGCAAAAAGCTGTTCCTGCAGAGGCATCGGGGTTGCCAGCAGGTTCGACAGGTCAAGCAAGAGGGACAGTTCGCGGGCGGTCAGCCGCAGTTCTTCGTTGAGCCGCTCCATCTCCCGACTGGCCTGGCGTTCCGCTTCCAGCGCCGCGGCCTGGGCCGCCAGTTTGGCCCGGTTGGCCGTTTCCAGCCGTCGCTGGTTTTCCAGCTCAAAAGCCTGTAAGGCCCGGGTAATATAGAAGGTAAAAACCGCGGCCAGCCCGGCCTGGAACAGCTCTACGGGAATACCAAACCACTGCAAAAAAACAACCGAGTTCAAAAAGGTAGTGGGCGCCAGCGGAGTCTGCTGGGCAAAGAGCTGTCCCACCACACCGTACAGGAACAGCGTCGCCGCGCACCACACCAGGTCGCGGCCAAACTGGGGCATATCGTGCTCTCGGAAGGTCCTTTGCTGGACCATCAACGCCCACACTCCTAACATCGCCGCCGGCAGGCCCAACGAATACCGGCTCAGTACATCAGCCATCCCCATCAGGTCTATCATGCCAGGGGCGAGGAGGACGTTGACCGCCAGGGAAGCTGTGGCCCAAATTCCTACCAGTCCGATGATGGTTTTGCTTCGCCACCAGGGACCTGCAGGGCCGGGATTCAGCAGGACGATGCCGAACCCCGCCAGCATCACAAAGGAGCTGACCAGCAGGATGAGCTTGACCATCTCGTGCGAAACAGTGGGCCAGTACCCGTGGGTCAGGGCGGCGATTTTCTGAAACATCGAAATCCATTCGTGCAGTCCGTGCAGGAGGCCAAAAATCGCCAGGGGACGGATGGCGCGGGCAAACTGGAATTCGGAGGGCCGGCGGCTGGCAATGAACAGCACAACCCCCAGGGTAAAGAAAACCAGCCCGTAGAAGAAATAGACAAAAATAATATTCTGCAAGAAAAAAGTGGATATCGGATTCATCCGTCCTGCCCTCACTTGCTTTCTATTATATCATACCTTTTGCCGAAAAATTCTACTTTGTTGATAACGGTCTGTTGGGGCACGTGATAAACAAGACTTATGCCCCCGCCCCCACGAATTCCCCCTTCAATTTGGCAACTACGCCGGTTGATTTTACAATAGATGTAACCGGGCAGGCTATCTGGATTTTTCGACAGCCATGAACACCTGCCCATCCAGGTCACC
>RFJV01000741.1 GCA_003694775.1 Chloroflexota bacterium
CCCCCACACCGACCCCCACCCCGCGGCCCACACCAACCCTGCCGGCAGTGGAGCTTTCGGTGTGGGAAAACCTGCCAGAGGCTCAGGCCCGCCGGCTGGCGCAGGAGATTGCCCTCTTCCAGCAGGAATACCCCGGCTACCGCATCCGGCAAAATCACTACACCAACCCCGAAGACTTTATGACGCCCCTGATGGCCGGACAAACCACGTTCGACCTGGTGCTGGCCTCGCCGGTACTGCTGGGCAGTCTGTGGAAAACCGGCCAGCTGGCCCCCATGTCCGACTATTTTGGCCCGGAGTTTCTGAACCGGTTCGTATCGGTGACGGTGCAGGGCGCCCGGCGAGACGGCGAGCTGTGGGGTCTGCCGGATACCGCCGGGTTTCACCTGCTCCTGTTTTACAACAAAACGCTGGTCGACACGCCGCCGGCGACCACTGCTGAGCTGGCAGAGCTGGCCCGCGACCTGACCGACCCCCGGGCCTCACCGCCCCGCTGGGGCCTGGCCCTGAACAGCTACGACCCGCTGTGGGTGGTTCCCTGGCTGACCCCCTACGGCGGCTGGCTGGTCGACCCGCAGGGCCGGCCCACGCTGGACACCCCGGCGATGCAGTCTGCGCTGGCCCTGTTTCTGGGCTGGCACGGCATTCCCAATGAAGCCGAGGCGATTGCGCCCGTGCAAACCTACGAGGCGGCCCGGACCGCTTTTGTGCAAGGCCGGTCGGCTATGCTGATTGATGGGGAGTGGGCTATCTGGGAGCTGGCCGCAGTTTCCGGCCTGGAGTGGGGCGTGGCCCCCCTGCCGCGGCTGTCCCTGCCGGATGAGGAAAAGCCGGCCGCGCCGCTGGTGCTGGCCCGCTACTGGGCGGTCAACCGGGAAACCACCGGCAACCAGGCCCTGGCCGCGGCCGCATTTCTGGAATTCATCACCCGTCCGGAGCGACAGCTCAACCAGACCGAGCAGTTCGGCCTTCTGCCAACCCGCCGCGAAGCTCTGACCGCACCGCTGATAACAGGCAATCCGGTTCTGCGGGTCAATGCCATGCAGATGCAGAGCGGGCGAGCGGCCTTGCTGGGGGTAAACGTGGACGGCCTGCTCAACCAGATGCGCGGCCCCCTGCGCCGGGCACTGGACGGCGAGCTGTCGGCAGAAGCGGCGATCCGGGCGATGGAGTAATGACGAACGACCAACGACCAACGACCAACGCCCTCTCATCCTATCGCATTATCGCATTATCGCCCTATCGCATTCTCGCCCTAGCGCCCTATCGCATTCTCGCCCTATCGCCCTGCCCCCTTGCTACCTTGCCAC
This sequence comes from Chloroflexota bacterium, assembly GCA_003694775.1. GTDB lineage: Bacteria > Chloroflexota > Anaerolineae > 4572-78 > J111 > J111. The sequence goes on from RFJV01000741.1 coordinate 1,311, forward strand.
CTCTACCACCCCCACATTGTGAAAACCAGACGCGTCGGCGGTGTAAACCACCACCTGAAAGCTGGTCGGCTTGATTCCTGCGGGCAGGGAGAGGGCGTACACGTCGCGCACAATTTCGCCCGCGGGCCAGCGGTCGGTGGGGTAAAGGCCCCAGACCGGCTGGTGGTCTTGAATGAGCGGTTCGCCGTTCACCTGCACCGGCTGTCCGTTGACCAGCGGGCGCACGGAAATGGTGTAGGTGGCGGTCAGGGGCCGGACGGCCTGCCAGTACAGGGCGACCTGCCAGCGCGGGTAGTCGGGGGGAAGCGGAGCCGGCATTTGCGGGTCGACCTGCTCCCAGCCGGTAAGCTTCAAGCCGGGCGCCGGTTCCAGGTTGAGCGGCAGCGCGGCGGGCGGCAGGCTGTCCAGCGGCCGGGGAGCCAGCTCCACCAGCCGGACACCCGCGGCCTGAGGATGGATATCCGCTCTCTGGAGCAGGTCCGGCACAGCCGCCGCGGCCAGCCGGGTAACGTACCGCGGGGGCCGGTTCAGCGGCGTACCCACGGGGTCAACGGTCAGGCCGGGAGCCAGCCGCCAGACAATCTGCACGTACTGCAGGGCAGTCCATTCATCAAACGCGGCCAGCAGGTGGGCCGGCTGGCGGGGCGCGTCGGCCAGAATTTCCCAGGCCGGCACCAGACCGAGGTCGTCGGGGCGGTTGTGCTGGTTGGCCCTGGGCAGGCTGGCGGCAAACCGGTAGGCCGCTAATCCGGCCAACAGCAGATACAGGACCGGTAACCCGCCACGCCATCGCCGCAGGAACGGGCGCAGGCGGGTCAGTCCGGCGGCAAAGCCGATGGTAAAAAGGGGATAGGCCGGGATAATCACCTGGAACCAGTTGCCAAAACGGTAGGCCCAGCAGAACAGGGCATAAATTGCCAGGGTGGCGTACAGAAAGACCGCCCGCCGGCGGGTCAAAAAAGCCAGCCCGACCAGCCCCCCCAGGGCGATAATGGGGGTCAGCTCGTGCCACACCAGAGCGGGAAACTCTGCGGTAAAAAAGGGATGGAGCGACAGGCCGGGGGCCAGCTCGTCGCGGCCCTGGGGGATGGTGAGGAAGTGGATGAACCACTGCCAGGCAGAATCCCACTCCCCCTGACCGCGCCATTCGGGGTGCTGGGCCCCGCGGAGGTAAACGTAGGCATAGCTGGCCGCGGGCAGAAGAGCCAGCCCGGCGGCCTTGAAAATGAGGGCCGGCTGGCGCAGATACCGGCGGTAGACCCGGGCCGCGGGGCGGTCCGGGTCGGGGCGGGAGAGGATGAACCACAGCAAGGGCGGCAGGATGAAGAGAGTGGTCAGCATGTTTGCCAGCATTGTCCCGCTGACCAGAGCCATCCAGAGCAGAAGGCCGGTGCGGGGACGGTCGTCCCAGCGGAATGCCAGCCAGACGAGGAGCAGAGTTTGGAACACCGCGCTGGTGTACTGCTCGGTGGTGACGCTGTAGTACCAGAAAAAGTAGGTTGCGGCGTGGAACGCGGTCAGCAGAGCGGCAACGGGAATCCAGCCGCGGCTGGTCTGAAGCAAGACCAGGTACAGCAAGGCCAGCGAGGCTGTTCCCCAGAGCAGAGAATACATCGACAGGAGTTGGATGGGGTTGAAAGCCCGGCGGAGCAGAAGCCAGGACAGGCGGTACCAGAGCCAGCCGCCCATTGTGTAGAGGGGGTAGCCGGGCGCGTTGCTGGGCCGGCCCTGCACCTGGGCATACTGGTGGGTGATGAGGTCGCCGCCGGTCAGTTCGTCGGCGCGCAGGCCGTTGTCCAGGGTCAGCAGGTAGAGGAGGGCCGCGGCGGTCACCACCGCCAGCCCCACCCATAAGGCCGCCTGTCGCTGGAAGAGGGTCTGTTTCATGCCGGTTCCAATTTCGGATGATGTGCGTAACTGCGGCCTACTATATCAAACGGGGTAGGGTTTGTCAAAAGGGGCCGGACGTGAGGCTATACGCTGTTGGGGTCTATATCATCATCGTGCCACTGGCCAAAAAGGACATACATGAGAAAGAGAAACAGCCAGATGAACCCAAAGCAAAGTTCCATCATCACTCCCCGGCGCGGAATTTTTGCCGCGCCTGCC
>RFJV01000742.1 GCA_003694775.1 Chloroflexota bacterium
CTGGCCGCGTGGGTCAGGTGGTGCTCTACAAACAGGATTTTACTCACCGGTACGCCGATTTCGGTTTGCAGTTTGCTTTTTATCCACAGCTTTTCGTCAAACCAGGTGACCATCGACTCCCGGAACACGCCCCACGACTTGGGGAAAGTGCTCAGGGTGGTCTGCAGGATGCGCTCAAACTTGACCAGCGGCTTTTCGTAAAAGACCACGTAGTCCAGGTCGTCAGCCGTTAAGCCGGCTTTCTGGAGACAGAAGTTGATAGCGTGTTTGGGAAAACTGCTATCGTGCTTTTTGCGGGTAAACCGCTCCTCTTCGGCGGCGGCCACAAGCTGGCCGTCCATCAAGAGGGCGGCGGCGGCATCGTGGTAGTAGCAACTTACGCCTAAAATATTCATCAGTACTGCCTCAACGTGTCGTCTAGGGTTTTGTCGCCGGTTGTGCGTGGTCGCCAGAATGAATCCGGCGTTGACTTGATATGGAGCGGGTCGCTAAAGAACCGGACGCCCAGTCCAAACGGGACAAAGACGGTGAAGTAAAAGAGGGTCAGCACCACGCGGGCAATCATATTGCCCAGGAACCGCCCAAAAGCTTTCCATTTAGTCCAAAACTTGCGCAAAAAATCCATAAGTTATCACTTCCTTTAAAACAGGGTGTAGATAAACGGCGCCACACCGGAGGACGACGCAAAAATCAGCAGAAGGCCGAACAGCATCAACACACTGACCATCGGAATCAGCCACCACAGCTTGCGCGCCCACAGAAAGCGAATAATTTCCCCCAGCACACTGGAGTTGGTCATCATCCCTTTAATAAAGTTTCCCATTTTTTCCTCTCCATCACTAAGTTAACAGCAAATTTTTTCAAAGCAGAGGGGAACCCCTCCGCAGGATTTATCATTTTCCGGCACTGCGCCCCGGATGGAGGGGCAGGCGTCGATTGACCCGCAGTACCGCCGACAACGACGGCGCCCGGCCTCCCCGGTAGATGGTGATAATTTCGGCAATAATGCTGACCGCAATCTCGGCCGGTGTTTCTGCACCGATGTCCAGGCCGATAGGGGCATACACCCGCTCAAAGCGGGACGGGTCGATGCCGTACTCCCTTTGCAGGAGGTCGAACACCCCCTGAACCCGGCGTTTACTGCCTATCATTCCAATGTAGCGGGCCGGGGAGTTAATAACCTCCAGCAGGCACTCCACATCGTGGCTGTGGCCGCGGGTTGCCAGGACAATAAAGGTGTCCTGGTCGATAGTCTGCTCCCGCAGGGCCTGGCGAAACGGGCCGACCACCACCGCATCGGCCATTGGAAAGCGGGCCTGGTTTGCGTACCGGGGCCGGTCATCCAGGACGGTCACCGCAAAATCTATCAGTTTGCCAAGCTGGGCTAACGGCACGGCGATGTGCCCGGCGCCAACAATCAGCAGGGATGGCGGACGTCGCTGGACTTCCACAAAAACAGACAGTTCGCCCACCGCATCCCGGTAGGTCAGCAGTTGGGGATGCCGCCGCGACAGCAACTGCCGCACATCATCCACCAGGGAGGGCGGAAGCGGACCGGAAAAGAGCGGCCCCAACGGGGGGCGGTCAAGCCAGACCAGGCCGCGGCGTCCCTGCAAGGCTGTGTAGCCTTCTCCGGTCTGTATGGCGGTCACCAGGGCGACCGATTCTCCAGCCTCGACAGCCGCCACCAGCGCGTCCAAAAGGGGGTCACTCATCAAATTTTTGCACCCGGCAATGCTTAAGGCCAGCGTTCAATATACACATCCATCACGCCGCCGCAAACGCCGGTACTCTCCATACTGATTTCCTCGGTTAAATCGACCCGCACCATTCGGGGGGCGCCGGTTTCTATCACGTCCAGGCCGGCCCGGATGACATCGGCCTCACCACAGCCGCCGCCTATCGTGCCGTAATGCCGGCCTAGGGGGTGAATCAGCATCTTGGCCCCCACTTCGCGGGGAACCGACCCCCGCACCTGAACCACGGTAGCCACAGCGACGGGTGTCTCCCGGACGGTTTCCTGCAGTATTTTGTAAAATGTTCTGGGATTTTCCACAATGACCGGCTGTTCTCCCGCAAAGTACCAAGCAGAAATTGTAGCATAGCCCTTCGAGACTGGCAACAAAGTACAATCAATC
>RFJV01000019.1 GCA_003694775.1 Chloroflexota bacterium
AAGAGGTCACAATGATTCCTGTCAGTTTGAAAATGCGCAACTTTATGGCCTATCGTGAGGCCGAACTGAACTTTGCCGGTATTCATCTGGCCGTTCTGACCGGCGAAAACGGGGCCGGGAAGAGCACCCTGCTGGACGCCATCACCTGGAGCCTGTGGGGGAAGGCGCGGGCGCGTCGAGATGACGAGCTGATTTACCTGGGCCAGTCGGAGATGGAGGTGGAGTTTACCTTTGCCCTGGGCCAGAACGTGTACCGGGTGGTGCGCAAACGGGATTCCAGCAAACGGGGCCGCAGTGAGCTGTCGTTCCAGGTAGAGGATGCCGGCGGCTGGCGCACCCTGACCGAGAACTCTATCCGGGATACCCAGCAAAAAATCAACCGCCTGCTCCACCTGGATTACGATACGTTTATCAATTCTGCCTTTCTGCTCCAGGGCCGGGCCGACGAGTTCACCACCAAGACGCCCGGCAAGCGGAAGGAAATTCTGGCCGAAATCCTGGGGCTGGGCATCTACGATGTGTACGAGGAACGAGCCAAAAAACGGGCCAACGAAAAGGAACGGGAAGCGGCAGAAATCAAGGCCCAGATTCAGCAGATTGAGGAGGAACTGGCCCGCGAGGCCGAGTACCAACAGCAGTTGGCCGAGGCCCAAAAAGCCGAGGCCGAAAAGAAGCAGGCCCGCTACGAGGTCGAACAGGAGATGGAAAAACTGCGGGAACAGCTCCGCAGTCTCAACGAGAAACAGCGCCAGCTGGACGACCTGCGCGACCGCTTGCACCACGCCCACCACGACCTGAAGGAGACCGAGGAGGCCGCGGCAAAGGCCCGGCAAAATATCCGGGAATACCAGGCCCGGCTGGACCGCGGGGACGAAATTCAGGCCGGTCTGGCGCGTCTGGCCCAAGTGCGGGCCGAGGTGCAGGACTGGCAGACCCGGCTGGACCAGGCCACCGAACTGGTCCAACGCAAGCATGCTCTGGAAAAAGCATTTGCCGTGGCCCAGAAAGAAACGGAAAGCCGCCTCCGTGAGGCGGAAAACGAGATGGAGCGTCTGCGCCAGCAGGCCGGGCAGTTGCCCACGCTGACTGCCCGCCGGCGGGAGGTCGAAAAACAGGTAGCCGACCTCCAGCAAGCGGAACAGACGCGGGAAGCCATACGGGCCGCGCTGGGCAATCTGGATACCGAGCAGGCCGCGCTGGTGGAGCAAAACCGCCGGCTGAAGGAGGAAATGGACGATATCAAGTCCAATCTGGAGCGCCTGCGCGAGGCAGAGTCGCTCTGCCCGGTCTGCCAGCGCCCCCTCGACGCCAAACATCAGGAGGAGGTGCTGGCCCGGTTTGAGCAGGACGGCAAACGCCGCGGCGACCAGTTCCGGGCCAACAAGGCCCGTCTGCAGGCCATTGAAGCAGAACGGCAGGACCTTCAGCGCCAACTGGCCGAAGCCGACAAACTGGCCCGCAAACTGCCGCAGGCCCAGGCCGAAGCGGCACAGTTGGCCCGGCAGATAGAAGAGGCAGAAGCCGCGGTCGCGGCGCTGAAAGAGGCCCAGGAAAAAGCCACCGAAATCCGGCGCAGTCTGGAAAGCCGGGATTTTGCCCGCCAGGTGCTGGTCGAACAGGCAGAAGTGGAAGCAGAGCTGGAGCGGCTGGGCTACGACCGGCAGGCCCACGAGCAGGCCAGGCAGGAGGAGGAAGCTCTGCGCCGTTTTGAAACAGAAGCCAGACTGCTGGCCCAGGCGGAAAAGCTCATCGCCGAGGAAACCACCCGGCTGGCACGTGACGAGGCCCGCCTGAAGCGGCTGAAAACACAGATTGAAGCCGACCAGAAGCGGGTGGCCGAACTGGAAGCCGAGACCGCGGCCCTGCCGGAAGCAACCGCTCGCTTCAACGCGGCCAGCGACCGGTTCGACCGGATGACGCGGGAAGAACGGGAGGCCCACGACCGGGTGGTGATGATTGAGCAACAGCTCCACCACATCCAGACCCAGGCCAAACGCCGCGGCAAACTGGAAGACAAACTGCAGAAAGTGCAGGAATCGCTGGGAATGTACCGGGAACTTCAGCAGGCTTTTGGCAAAAAAGGTATCCAGGCCCTGCTGATAGAAAGCGCCATCCCGGAAATTGAAGACGAGGCCAACCGTCTCCTCAGCCGGATGACCGGCGGGCGAATGCACATCCGCTTTGAAACCCAGCGGGCCGCCAAATCTACCGACAGCACCATCGAAACGCTGGACATCCGCATTGCCGATGAGCTGGGAACCCGCGATTACGAACTGTTCTCCGGCGGCGAGGCCTTCCGGGTGAACTTTGCCATCCGGGTGGCAATGAGCAAGGTACTGGCCCGGCGCGCCGGGGCCAGACTGCAAACGCTGGTCATTGACGAGGGGTTCGGCACGCAGGATGGTCAGGGTCGGGAGCGGCTGGTAGAAGCGATTAACGCCATCCAGGATGACTTTGAAAAAGTGATTGTCATCACCCACATCGACGAGCTGAAAGAGGCATTTCCCACCCGCATCGAGGTGGTTAAAACCCCGGAGGGAAGCCGGCTATCGGTGGTCTAAGCCGGGATGAGCAGGGGCGAACGGTCGTTCGCCCCTGTGGCTATCTCTCTACAGCCCACCCGTTCCCCGCAAATTTTGCCCTCATACCCTGTTCAACCTTAAATTTTTCAACAATACCCCTTATTGCTCCAATTATCACTTGCGTATTTTTTCAATTAGCCTTATAATGCTCGAATATCGTGAAGTTATTCACATAAGAAGCCTGAGAGCTGTACAGGCAACGTATCTGCTCAGGTATGCAGGATAATCTCATTCATAAGCAGATACACTTTAGCCGTGAAAGGAGGTGAGGCCCCCGTCTGATTGTCTGATTCCTCCGCATTTGCTTCGTTTCTGGTAGCCACGCAGTTTTGTTGAGCCTTCTCTATTAAATTCCAATTCTACCTACAAGAGGAGAAGAAGACGCCATGTCTAAACGAATTGTCTGGTTGTTAACTCTGCTGGTCGTGCTGGCTTTGCTGGCCGCTTGCGGTGGCCAGCAGCCGTCCGCTGAACAGCCGGCCCAGGAAGAACAGGCCCCGGCCCAGCAGGAAGAGGCCGCCCCGGCCCAGGAAGAACAGGCTCCGGCCCAGGAAGCGGTGGAAACCGTTTCCGGCTGTGATGACCCGCTGGGCTGTGTGACCATCGCCCCTGGCGAACCCATCCGCATCGCCTCGGCGCTGAGCGTTTCCGGCCCCACCGAATCGCTGGGACTGGATGAGCAGTACGGGGTGGAAGTCGCTATCAAGGACCGCGGTGAAATCCTCGGCCATTCCATTGAACTCCAGCCCGAAGATGACCTCTGCTCCGCCGAAGGTGGGCAGACCGCGGCCACCAAAATTTCGTCCGACCCCAGCATCGTGGCCGTGGTGGGGCATACCTGCTCCAGCTCCTGCACCCCGGCCGCACCCATCTACAACGATGCCGGCCTGACCATGATTTCCCCCTCCTGCACCGCCCCCGCCCTGACCGACCCGGCATCCCACGTACCCAGCTTCCTGCGCGTCGCCCCGAACGACAAGGTGCAGGGCCGGGTAATGGCTGAGTTCGCTTACAACGAACTGGGCGTTCGCAAGGCCGCCACCATCCACGACGGCAGTCCCTACGCCGAACAGCTCCAGCAGGTCTTTGCCGATGTCTTCACCGAGCTGGGCGGCGAAATCACTGCCCAGGAAGCAGTCAACGTGGGCGATACCGATATGCGCCCGGTGCTGACCTCCATCGCCGCCACCCAGCCCGACTTCCTGTACTATCCTATCTTCATTGCCGAGGGTGGCTTCATCACCACCCAGGCCAAAGAAGTATCCGGCCTGGAAAACGTCATCCTGGCCGGTTCTGAGGGGCTGATTTCGCCCGACTTCCTGGAAGTGGCCGGCGAGGCCGCCGAAGGAATGTACCTGTCCGGACCCGACCTGGCCTTTGTGGGCGACCGCTACGAAAAGTTCAAGGAATCCTACCGCGAAATCGCCGGCCAGGACCCGACCGCGTCCTTCCACGCCCATTCCTACGACGCGGCCAACATCATCTTTGATGCTATCGAAAAGGTCGCCAAGCAGGATGCCGACGGCAACCTGATTATCGGTCGCCAGGCACTGCGCGATGCTATGTACAGCACCAAAGATTTTGACGGCATCACCGGCAAGCTGACCTGCGATGAAAACGGCGACTGCGCCGACCCCAAGATTACCATCAACCAGGTTCAGAACGGTGAGTTTGTGCCGGTGACCGGGGCAAAAGGGGCCGAAGAAGCAATGGCCGGCGAAGAAGCGATGGCCGGTGAGGAAGATGCCTGCGCCTACGGCGGCCTCATCAAGAGCATCGAGGCGGTGGACGACCTGACCGTCAAGTTCTCC
>RFJV01000020.1 GCA_003694775.1 Chloroflexota bacterium
GGGTAGGGGTCGCGGTGGGCGGAATCGCCGTGGGGGTGGCCGGCATGGCCGTTGGCTCCGGCGAGGGAGTCTCTACCGCGGTTTCTGCGGCCGCGGGCGGCGGGGAGGGCAGACCACCGCCCGCGGCGGGAGCTTCTTTCTGCGCCGGTGCTTCTGGCGGGCCTGCAGAGCCGGACATCATGACCGGGGGTTCCTGTGGCTGGCCTTCCGGGGCCGGCGCGGCCTCCATCGCGGTGACGGCTTCTTCCTGCGGGGCACGTTCGGCAGGGGGCGCCGCGGCCAGTTGGGCGGTTTCGGTTTTTTCTTCTTCCGCCGGGGCCGGTTCTGCTTCTGCCGCCGTGTCTGCGGCAGAGGCCGGTGCTTCTTCTGCGGCCACGGCGGTGTTCCGGGCGGCCTCCTCGTCCGGCTGAGCGGCAGAGACCTCTGCTTCCGCTTCGACGGCCTTTTCTGCCGCTATCTCCTCTGCCGGTGCAGGGGCCGCGGCAGTTTCCCCGGCGACCTGTGCCTGTTCTGCCTCCACAGCCGGTTCCGCCGCCGGAGCCTGCTGGAAAGCCACCTCCGCCGCCGGCGCCGAGGCCCCCAGCCCGCCGAACTGGCGGGTCAGCAGAAGTCCTCCCAGAGCCACCACGCACAGCAGGACTGCCGCCGCGCCGGCCCACCCGGCCACCCAGCCGCTGAACCAGCCGCGGCGCCGGGCCGGTTTGGCCGGGGCCACGTCCGCCTCCGACAGGGTAAATGCCCGCGGCGGAGCTACCGGCGGCAGGTCGTTCAGCATGCGGACGGTCAGCCGCAGGGTCTCCAGCTCGCGGCGCAGTTCCGGCGACCGGGCCAGCGCCGCCTCTACCTGGCGGCGTTCGGCCTCGCTGGTTTCACCGTCGATGTAGGCGGAGAGAAGGGCGCGGATGTATTCATCCTGGTTCGGCGGGGTTTGCCCGTTGGTCATAAGTCTGCTTTCCTGCGTTATGCCTCGTTACTAAGACGATACTGGGCCGGTAATAGTTCCGGTTTCTGCCACAGAATATCCCGCAGTCTGCGTCTGGCCCGGCTCAGGCGGGATTTAACCGTGCCCAGCGGCTGGTCGATAATCTCGGCAATTTCCTGGTAAGAAAAGCCCTGCACGTCGCTGAGGACCAGCACAATGCGCTGGTCTTCCGGAAGCTGGTTGATACCGGCCTGGAGCAGGTCGTGCAGTTCCTGCCGCTCCACCCGCTCTTCCGGCTTTTCCGTCCCGTTGACCAGCCTGACCTGCTCCGGCCCGGGATTCTCGGTCATCTCCTCCAGCGAGCTGGCCGGACGCCGGCGGCGGTAGCGGAGCTGGTCGTAGCAGGTGTTGGTGACAATCCGCATCAACCAGCTTTTGAACGACCCGCCCCGGTAGGTGCGGATAGCCTGGTAGGCCTTCAGAAAGGCGTCCTGGCAGGCATCGGCCGCGGCCTCCCGGTCGCCCAGCACCCGGTAGGCCGTGCTGTAGGCCAGCGACTGGTAGGCCAGCACCAGGCGGTTGAATGCCGGCAGACTTCCTTGTTGGGCTTCGTGTATCAGCCGTGATTCGTCCATAAAATCCCGCTGAGCCTATCCGTTTGGCCTAGGCAATTTGACGTATACAGGGACATCGTTTATACTATGCACTGTCCAACAAGACCCGCTTGGTCGGCAGAGACGCGCAGAGCGAGCCGGAGTGGCGGAACTGGCAGACGCGCACGACTCAAAATCGTGTGAGCTTCGCTCTTGTGGGTTCGATTCCCACCTCCGGCATAGGGCTGTCCAAAATTTTTGGACAGCCAGGGGGGAGCGGGGGGAATCCCCCGAATCCCTTCGTGGTTTGTCCAGAATTCCAGGAACTCTGGACGACTCCCTCCGGCATTATAACATTTTTCATAATGAATCGCTAGGACGATATGTAATTTCGTCCCCCGAACCGGTGGGGCCTCTTCTCAGTCAATTTCCGTCCTGGGAAGCGGCCTTTCATTTTGTTTGGATACGAGAGTTGAAATCAGGGCGATGAGTAGAAGACGACGCACAAAACGCAGACCTATCGACCGCCGGTTGCTCATTCTGTTTTCCATTACCCCCCTGGCCTGCCTGCTGGCAATCCTGCTGGGCCTGTTCATCACCTGGTACCTGTATCCCACCCGGTATGTCAACGCCAGAATTTCCGACCTGCCCCAGTCCGAAGCCGACCAGATTGTCATTATGGCCGCGGCGGATTTTGCCGAACATCACGACATCGAACGGGCACGGGAACTGCTGTCGGCTCTGGATGTGCCCAACGAGGCCCAGTATGTCTCTCTGGTGGCCGAACGGCTGGTGCGCACTCATCGCGGCCCTATTGATGAGGACATCAAAAACGTGGTGTCTCTGGCCGACGCGCTCGGTGTAGCCAGCGTGGCCCTGATTGCCCACGTTTCCACCCCCACGCCCACGCCGACCAGCACGCCCCTGCCAACCCCAACCCCCACCAACACCCCGGTCATCCCGCCGACACCTACCCCGGCAGAACCGGCCCCCGCGGCCCAGGCGGTCGACACGCCGACCCCGGAACCCACC
>RFJV01000152.1 GCA_003694775.1 Chloroflexota bacterium
GCTCACCGAAAAGCTGGCCTACCGCTGGTCGACCGGCTGGTCTCAGGGCAGTCTCAATCCGGTGAACCTGGACAGCTATCCCCGCTACGCCGTTCACGGTGGGATGGCGGCCCTGGCCGCGTATCTGGCCCGCGAGCTGGATATCCGGCTCCGCACGCGGCTGGTCGGCCTGACCCCGACCGGCAACGGCTGGCTGTGCCAGACCGATACCGGGACGGAGATTTCTGCCAGGGCGGTCATTCTGACCCCGCCGGTACCGCAATCGCTGGAGATTCTGGGCCACAGCCGCATTTCCCTGCCCGACGAGGACCGGGCCGCCCTGGAAAAAATCACCTATGCCCCCTGTCTGGCGGGCGTGTTCCGGCTCAGCGGTCCTATCCACCTGCCGGAGCCGGGCGCCATTCAGCACTCTTATGCGCCCGTCACCTGGATTGCGGACAACCAGCAGAAGGGCATCTCCCCCGATGCGCCGGTGGTGACCGTGCAGGCCAGCGAGGCGTTCAGCCGGGAATATTGGGACGCGGCCAATGCCCAAATCCTGCGGAAGCTGGGACTCAGCTTCAAGGCCTATCTGGGGCGCACCAGCCAGATTCTGCAGGCCCGGCTTATCCGGTGGCCCTTTGCCCGGCCCACCCAGTTTTTCCCGCAGACCTGCTTCCAACCCGCCGACCTGCCGCGGCTGGTGTTTGCCGGCGATGCCTTTGGCGCCGCCCGGATTGAGGGCGCAGTGCTTTCCGGCGCAGACGCGGCCACGGTGCTGATACAGGAACTGTGAACATCGCCCTGCTGGAACCGTATTTTACCGGCTCGCACGCGGCCTGGGCCAGAGACTACGCCCGGTACAGCCGTCACCGGGTGCAGATTTTTTCTCTGCCGGGCCGGTTCTGGAAATGGCGGATGCACGGCGGGGCCGTAACCCTGGCCCGCCGCTTCCTGGCCTCCGGCTTCCGGCCCGACCTGCTTCTGGCAACCGATATGCTGGACCTGACCACCTTCCTGGCCCTGACCCGCCGCCAGACCGGCGACATCCCCGCGGCCATCTACTTTCACGAAAACCAGCTTTCTTACCCCTGGTCCCCCAATGACCGGGATGTGCGCCAGAACCGGGACCGGCATTACGGCTTCATCAACTACGCCTCGGCTCTGGCCGCGGACGCGGTTTTCTTCAACTCCCGCTACCATCTGGACAGCTTTCTGGCAGAACTGCACCGGTTTCTGAAGCACTTTCCCGACTGCAACGAGCTGGAAACCGTACCCGCCATCCGGCAAAAGGCCCGTGTGCTTCCGCTGGGGCTGGAGCTAACCGCGCTGGATGCCTGCCGGCCCGCGTCCGCGGGTCGAACAGGCAAGCCGGCCCTGATTTTATGGAACCATCGCTGGGAGTACGACAAGAATCCGGCAGACTTTTTCCGCGCCCTGGAAATTTTGGCCGGGCAGGGGCTGGAATTTGAAGTGGCCGTACTGGGAGAGAATTTCCGGCAGAAGCCGGAGGAGTTTTTGCGGGCGGAACAGTCGCTGGGCCGGCGGGTGGTGCAGATGGGGTATGCGGCCAGCCTGGCAGAGTACGCGGCCTGGCTGTGGCAGGCCGACCTACTGCCGGTGACCTCCGTTCAGGATTTTTTCGGCATCAGTGTGATGCAGGCCATCTACTGCCACTGCTACCCCCTGCTTCCCGACCGGCTGGCCTACCCGGAACTCATCCCGGCAGACCTGCATGCCCGTCACCTGTACCGGGATTTTGACGACCTGCTCCAGCGGCTGGCCGCGGCCATCACCGGGATTGACGCTGTCCGGCAGTACAGTTTGCGGCACGTTGCCGCGGCCTACCGCTGGGAAGCTATGGCCCCCCGCTACGATGCCGAATTCGAGAGGGTGGCTACGGGTTCTTAACCCCGCCAAACCGCCGTTCGCGCTGGCTGAAGGCCCGCAAAGCCTGGTAGTACTCATCCTTGCCAAAATCGGGCCAGTAGGTTTCGGTGATGTAGTACTCGGCGTAGGCGGCCTGCCAGATAAGGAAATTGCTGGTGCGGAACTCGCCGCTGGTGCGGATAATCAGGTCCGGGTCGGGGGAGCCGGCGGTGTACATGTACTGGCTCAGCAGTTCCTCGGACACGTCTTCGGGCCGGACGTTGTCTTCAATCATCCGCCGGACGGCATGCACAATTTCCGCCCGTCCGCCGTAGTTAAAGGCGACATTCAAAATCAGGCGGTCGTTGTTTTTGGTCAGCTCAATGGCATCCAGCACCTTCTGCCGCAGAGACGGGTCAATCCGGTCCAGCTGGCCGATATGGCGAAGCTGAACGCCGTTTTTATGCAGGTCCATCAGCTCCCGGTCGATAACGTTTTCCAGGATGCGCATCAGGCCCTGCACCTCCATCGGTGGGCGCTTCCAGTTTTCGGTAGAAAAGGCGTAAATGGTCAGCATTTTTACGCCAAACTCCACCGATGCCTCCAGAATACGGCGCAGGTTTTCTGTGCCGGCCTTGTGGCCTTCCAGACGGTGCTTGCCCCGTTCTTTGGCCCAACGCCCGTTGCCGTCCATGATGATGCCAACGTGGTACGGCGGGTTTTCCAGAGGCGGGTACTTTGCTTCGGATGATTGTTCTGCCGTTTCGGCGGCTTCAACCGTGTCTTCCACCGTGTCTTGCGTTGCCATCGTTCTCGACAGATAGTCTTTTAGATTTTTCGCTCCACTAGATATTCTGCCCACTGAATTAGCAAATCCTTATAGTGTGATGGGGCCAGAGGGTCGAGCAGAGGAATGGCTTCCTCCACGTACTTTCTGGCCAGTTTTTGGGTGTATTCAATGCCGCCCAGGTCGCGCAGGAGGTTGGCGGCGGTTAAAATCTCCTGTTCGCTGGCCTGCGGGTTGCCCAGAATGCGCCGGAGCGCGGCCCGCTGTTCCGGCGTGGCGTTCTGGAACGCCTTCAGGGTGATAAGGGTCGACTTGCCCTCGCGGATGTCGGAGCCGACGGGCTTGCCCAGCCGCCGCTCGTCGCCCACAATGCCCAGGATGTCGTCCTGAAGCTGGAACGCAGTACCGCATTGACTGCAGAACCGGGCGATGTTGACCACCAGCGGGTCTTCCAGGGTCACATCCCCCAAACCGATGGCCGCGCCGGCGCGTCCGGCAAACTCGTACAGGGCGCCGGTTTTTTTCCAGAGCATATCCAGAATGTCGGCCTCGGAAATCTGGTCTACGGAGCGCTTGGAGTACTGGACGTCCAGCGTTTCGCCGGCAATGAGGGTGGGGGCCAGCCGGGCGGTCAGGTAGGTGAGCAGGTTCAGCACCAGGAGCGCGTCCACCCCGCGTTCCTGGGCCGCTTCGGCCATCAGGAAGATTTGCCAGGCCTGCTGAAGGTCGCCGGTCAGCAGGGCGATGGTCAGGCCGTAGTGGGCCGCCTCGGCCTCGCTGTGGCCCATTTCGCGGCGGGCAATTTCGGCATACTGGGTATGGACGGTCGGTACGCCGCGGCGTTTTTCATCCCGGTCGATGATGTCGTCGTGGACCAGGGTCCAGGTATGGAAGACTTCCACCGCCGCGGCGGCAGGGATGGCGACCTCTTCATCGCCGCCGACTGCGCCACAGCTCAACAGCAGAACAACGGGGCGCAGGGATTTCCCTCCACCTTTGATATAGCTGTACACCGCCGAGCGGATATGCTCTGGCTCGAACAGGTCGGCATACTTTTTCTGCATCAGGTGGGCGTAGACTTTTTCTTTACGCGTGCGAATGGCTTCCAGAAGCCCATCGAATTTTTGCTGGCTCACGGTTTGTCCTCGTGAAAATATCAGTAGATTGGCCGGTTCAGGGTGGAATAGTATCGGTTCAACCAGCGGTTCGACCACCCCAGCAGGGTGGTATCCCGGACAATAGCTTTGACTTCGGTTCGGCTCATTTTGGCTTCATCGCGCAGAACATTGAGATTATCGCGGCTAATGGCCAGGGTGCGGACGGCGAAAAAGAGCGGCCACACGCAGAACAGGCGGATGCGGTGCTGGGTGCGGGGCAGGGTTTTGATGTATTCCAGGCCGTTCTGCAGGTGACGCTCGGCTTTGTCGGCCAGCATTTTGACCACCTCCAGGGCCTTGTCTTCAAAGCCGGGGGCAAAAAGCTGGTCGGCGGTAATGCCTACCTGGGCCAGGAACGTGCGAGGGACAAAAATCCAGCCCCGCTCGTAATCCCGGCGCAGGCCGCGAATCACATTGACGGTTTGCAGAGCCAAACCAAACTCTCTGGATAAGGGTAGCAGGTAATCTTTTCTTTGTCGAATGCGGGGGGAGTACCAGGAGAAAATATCGGTCAGCAGGTAGCCTACCAGACCGGCCACCTGGTGCATATAGTCGTCCAGGTCGGCCTCGGTGGTGACGTGCGGTCCCTGTCTCTGCCAGCGGGCCATGCCCAGGGTGGTTTCCTGCACCCGCTCGATGATGAACCCGGCCACATCGGGGGGCTGGGCGTTCAGGAGGTCAATCAGGCAGTCCGCATTTTGGGCCACGTAGACTTCGGGGTCGGTGGGGTCCAGGTCGGTAATCCGGCTGGTCAGGGCCTGCGGCGGCTGTTTGCCGGCCAGAATGTCGCTCCACAGCTCCAGGAGGGCCACTTTGCGGCTGGCTTCCATGGTGGGGTGGTCTTCCAGGCAGTCCGATACCCGCAGGAGCAGGTAGGCCAGCATCACGGCATCGCGAATTTCGCCCGGCAACTGCTCGATGGACAGGGTGAAGGTGCGGCTGACCATCCGGAGCATTTGAACATAGGGGTTATTATCGTTGGCTCGCATTAACAATCTCTTTAACATCAACGGTGGCAACAGCAAGGGCAACCCGGTGATTTTCTGGCGGGTTTCACGTTCATTGCTACGACAACCGAAATTGCCGCACTCCCCTGACGATACGGGGGGTAGGGCGACATTAATGCCGCCCTACGGATTTTTATCATATCGTTTGCCGGTAAATCTTTGCCGGCCGGCCCATTTTCGGGCCGGGGCTAAATTTCCAAAATCTCCTTTTCTTTGGCCTTCCCGATTTTCTCGATTTTTTCGATGAATTCATCGGTCAATTTTTGCAGTTCGTCGCGGCCAAAGTAAAAGTCATCTTCGGTAATCATCTTTTCCTTTTCAAAACTGCGCAGGTCGTCGATGGCGGCCCGGCGGATGTTCCGGACGGCCACTTTGGCCTCCTCGATACGTTTGGACGCGGTCTTGATGAGGTCGCGGCGGCGTTCTTCGGTGAGGGTGGGAATCTGGAGGCGGATGATTTTACCGTCATTGTTGGGAGTCAGCCCCAGGTCCGACTGCATAATGGCCCGTTCAATCGCTTTCATGGCCCCGGGGTCGTACGGCTTGATGGCGATGAGCTGGGGTTCCGGAACGCTGATGAGCGCCAGTTCGCGCAGGGCCGTTGGCACACCGTAATACTCCACCTGGAGGTTTTCAACCAGGCCGGTTGAGGCACGGCCCGTCCGCAGAGAAGCCAGGTCATGGGTCAGGGCTTCGACGGATTTTTCCATATTCCTTCGGGCTTCGGCCAATGCATCATCTATCATAGATTTGCCTCCATTTGCAGAATTTGGTGTTGGTGCTGTGGGTACTGCTAGAAGCTGATTAACGTGCCGGTTGGCCGGCCCAGGACGGCATCTTTCAGACTGTCCGGCTGCCACAAGTCCAGCACAATAATGGGCATATGGTTTTCCATGCACAGGGTCAAAGCCGTACCATCCATCACCTTGAGGCCCATATTGAGGGCGTCGATATAGGTAATGGTCTCGAAACGCCGGGCATTCGGGTCGATTTTGGGGTCGGAGTCGTACACGCCATCCACCTTAGTCGCCTTGACCAGCAGTTCGGCGTCGATTTCCATGGCCCGCAGGGCCGCGGCGGTATCGGTGGTAAAGTACGGGTTGCCGGTTCCTGCGCCCAGAATCACGATTCGCCCCTTTTCCAGATGGCGAATGGCGCGGCCCCGGATGTAAGGTTCGGCCACGGCTTTCATCTCGATAGCCGTTTGCACGCGGGTGTCAATACCAATGCGTCCCAGCGCGTCGGCCAGGGCCAGAGAGTTCATCACGGTTGCCAGCATCCCCATGTGGTCGGCGGTGGCCCGCTCCATGCCGTGCTCCAGGCCCTCCTTGCCTCGCCACAGGTTGCCGGCTCCGATAACAATGGCAATTTCGACCCCCATATCGTGGATGACCTTGATTTTCTCGGCCAGCGTGTCGGCGGCATGGGGGTTGATACCGAAATTATTCTCTCCGGCCAGAGATTCTCCGCCCAGTTTCAGTAAAATTCGATGGTACTTTGGCGTAGCCATGCCTTGCTCCAACTATTATAGATTGGTTTGCCAAAAATCACAATATGACAGAAAAGCCGGAACAGTTTTGATGTTCCGGCTTTTGCTACCCTCTCAGGCTCCCAGTTCAAACCTGGCGAAGCGCCGAACTTTCAGTTCTGCGCCGATTTCCTTTCCGGTCTTCTGGAGCAGTTGGCCGATGGTCAGACTGCTGTCCTTGACAAAGGCCTGGTTCAGCAGGACTGTTTCCTCGTACCATTTCTTGAGCTTGCCTTCGATGATGCGCTCCTTGATGTTGTCCGGCTTGGGGTCATCGGCCAGTTGGGCGCGGTAGATGTTCTTTTCCGCCTCAATCACGTCAGCCGGAACGTCGGCCTCACTGACAAAGCGGGGCGAAGCGGCGGCAATCTGGAGAGCCAGGTCGTGCACCATTTCGGCAAAAACGGCATTCGACGGGTCTGCCCCGCCCACTTCGACCAGCACACCTACGCGGCCGCCCATATGCACGTAGCTGTCAATCAAGCCCTCGCCCTGCAGTTCAAAGCGCACGGCATCGCTGACGATGGTGTTTTCTCCCAACTTGGCGATGATTTCCTGAACCTTGTCCTGGACGGTCTTTTCCGGCTCACCGGCGAACGGCGCGGCCAGCAGGTCGTCCTTGTTCTGGATAGCGGGCTGGGTGAGCACCTGGTTCAGCAGGGCGTCAACAAACTGCTGGAAATCTTCGGTACGGGCCACAAAGTCGGTTTCGCAGCTGACCTTGACCATTGCCGCGGTTTTGCCGTCTTCGCTGACCACGGCTTTGACCAGCCCATCCCTGGCCTCACGGCTGGCCTTTTTAGCCGCCGCGGCCAAACCTTTCTTGCGCAGGTATTCAACAGCCTGCTCAATATCGCCGTTGGTTTCCTGCAGGGCCTTTTTACAGTCCAGTACACCGGCTCCGGTTGCTTCACGGAGCTGTTTAATATCTGCGGTTGAAATTGCCACGGTTCCTCCAAACTTATCGACTGGCGAATTTGATACGGCCTGAAACGGCCGGTTGATGTTATCGGATTATGCTTCTTGGGTTTCTTCTTCTTGGGCCTCGGCAGACACTTCAGAGTCAGCCTCGGTGGATGCTGAGGCCTCGCTGGCTTCCTCTGCGGTCTCCGACGCCTCAGCCTGGGCCTCAGGTTCTGCCTCCGCTTCTACAACTGGTTCCCCGGCAGGGGCTGGAGCTTCTGCTGTTTCGGTCGGCTGTTCGGCCTCTACGGCTTCGGCGGCTTCCTCTGCCGCGGCAGATTCGTCAGCAGTTTCTTCTCCCTCTTCAGAAGCAACAGCCTGAAGCTTGGCCAGGGTGCTGGGGCCAAGATAGCGTTCTATGGCCTCTTCACCCTCAACGGCCTCTTCTTCCTCACGTTCCGCCTCGATGGTCGCCTGGATGGCCTTGCCTTCCAGCACGGCATTGGCGATAGTGCTGACCATCAGCCGGATGGCCCGGATGGCGTCATCGTTGCTGGGGATAACGTAGTCGATGGGGTCCGGGTCGCAGTTGGTATCAACCATAGCGATGATGGGAATTCCCAGAACGTTGGCCTCTTTAACGGCCAGACTGTCGCGGCGCACGTCGACCAGGAACAGCAGGTTGGGCAGGCGGCGCATTTCGCGCAAGCCGCCCAGACGGCGGTAGAGGCGGGTCAGTTCCCGTTCCCGCAGGAGGGCTTCCTTCTTGGGAAGGAGGGCAAATTCACCCCGGTCCCGCTGGCGCTCCAGCTCCAGCATGTAATCAATCCGCTGGCGAATGGTGCGCCAGTTGGTCAGCGTTCCGCCCAGCCAGCGCTGGTCAACATAGGGCATGCCGCAACGCTGGGCTTCCTCGACAATGGAATCCTGGGCCTGCCGTTTGGTCCCCACAAACAGAACAATACCGCCAGAAGCCACGGTCTCTTTGACCAGCTCATAAGCCTGGTTCAAACGGGCGATAGTCTGCTGAAGGTCGATGATGTGGATACCGTTCCGCTCGGTGAAGATGAAGGGCTTCATCTTGGGGTTCCAGCGGCGGGTGCGGTGCCCAAAGTGGACGCCTGCTTCAAGCAGGGCTTTCATGGATACTACACTGGGGTTGTTGTTAGCCATTAAATTTTCCTCCGTTTGTTGATTAATCTTCGTCCGCCCTCGTCATCCCTTTGGGGACCCTCACCGGCGAGGGCACGGCCCATTGGTCGGAAGGCGTGCGTGATACCCAAAAATTACCCAAGCGGGTAGTATAACACGGGGTCTGTTATCGGGCAAGATTGGCCCGGCATTAGGGTGCGTTTCATTTTGGGCAACCGGAGCCGTCCACGTAATTTTCACAAATACACGAATACACGAATTTACGAATTTACGAATTTACGAATGAACGAATTTACGAATAGATGAGGGGTAAAAAGCGTAATTTCGTAAATTCGTAATTTCGTGCTGTATTCGCGGACGACCAGAAACACAAAATCCGTCCCCGGCTCTGCCGGGACAGGCAAAGATTTGAAATGCACCCCTGACTCCGGGGAGGTTTGGCAAACCCCTGCAAGCTGTGTATAATTATTAATCGCTTGCAAGATTGCCGGGGAGGGTGAATTCGGGCGGGATGAATGTAGCCGATGAGGTCAAGGCCAGACTGGACATTGTGGATATTGTCTCCGAGACGGTATCCCTGAGAAAGTCCGGTCGCAACTATGTGGGCTTCTGTCCCTTCCACCCGAATACCGACACCCCCGCCTTTGTTGTCTTCCCGGAAACCCAAACCTGGCATTGCTTTGGCGCCTGCGCCGAGGGCGGAGACCTGTTCAGCTTTGTCATGAAGCGGGAGGGCTACAGCTTCAAGGAGGCCCTGACCGCCCTGGCCCGGCAGGCCGGCATCGAGCTGGAAGAACGCGCCGCGGCGGAAGGTCAAAAGGAACAGTACGACCGCCTGCTCCAAATTAATGCCGAGGCCGCGGCTTACTTTCACCACCTGCTGACCCGCTCCCCCGCGGCAGAATTTGCCCGGAACTACCTGGCCCGCCGTGGGCTAACCGCCGAAACCATTGCCACCTTTCAGCTTGGGTACGCCCTGGATGCCTGGGAAGCCTTGCGGAACCATTTCGGCCAGCGCGGCTATTCGCCCGAAGAGCTGGCCACCGCCGGTCTGCTGGTGGAACGGGACGGCGGCACACCGGGCTACGACCGCTTTAGAAACCGGTTGATGATACCCATCCGCGACAGCCGGGGGAGGGTCATCGGCTTTGGGGCCAGAGCGCTGGCCGAAGACCAGCAACCCAAGTATATGAATTCACCCCAAACACCGGTTTTCGACAAGAGCCGGGTGCTGTTCGGGATGGATTTGGCCCGCAAAGCCATCCGGCAGAACGATGAGGTGGTGATTGTCGAAGGCTATATGGATGTCATCCAGGCCCACCAGCAGGGAGAACGCAACGTGGTGGCCCAGATGGGCACGTCGCTCACCGAGCCACAGCTCCGGCTGATTGCACCGCTGGCCCGCCGAATTGTCCTGGCCCTGGACGCCGACGCCGCCGGCAACGCCGCCGTCATCCGCAGTTTGAGCGTCGCCCGCCAGTCTCTGCCCCAAGAATCTGTACCGACCCCCACTTCCAGAGGAACCATCGCCTACGAGGGGCACATCGTCCAGGATATCTACATCGCCGCCCTGCCGGCAGGAAAAGACCCGGACGACATCCTGCGCGAGGAGCCGGCTCGCTGGCGGCAAATCATCAACGCCGCCCAATCCAGTCTGGACTACTACGAATCGCTCATCCTGCGCCAGAACGACACCACCACACCGCAGGGGAAGTCGGCGGTAGTGCGGGAACTGATGCCCGTCTACCGGGATATCAAGGACAACATCGAAAAGGAGGCCCGCGTCCAGAGCCTGGCCCGCCGGCTGGGGTTGGATGAGCGGCTCCTGCTGGCAGAACTGAGGGGAAGCTACACCCAGCCCTCTCGTCCCCGCTCCCGGCGCCGCAAGCCGGCGGCTCCGGTGGTGGAACCGCCGGCAGAGGTTGGGGGTCTGGCCGAGAAGCCCGATTTGGGAGACCACTGCCTGTCGCTCATCATTGCCCGCCCGGAAACCCTGGCCGCGGCCAACGAACTGCTCATCCAGCATACCCACCCGGAAATCCGACCGGAAGACTTCCAGCCAAGCGAGCAGAGGGAAATCTTCAAAGTTCTGCAGGTATGGACGGCGCTTCCGGCACCAACACCGGAAAATTTACTGGAAATGGCCGACCCGTCGCTGGCAGGGGCAATAGAACGGCTCAACAGCCGCCGGCAGAAAGCTCCGCCGCCACCGCCTGAAAATTTGGACAAAGCGCTGGGTAATGCTATCCTAAGATTACGCCGCCGCACCGTGGAAGAAAGAATCACCGAACTTCAGCACCTTCAGCAAGACGCCGAAGCCGCCGGAGACGATGATAGCGTACGCATTTACATTGAGCTGGCCCGCCAGCAAGTCATCCTGCGGGATAAAATCGATAAAACTCTGGATGCCTTATCGCTGACCGGCAAGCGCCGGACTGAAGAACGAATGTTCAGCTAGTCAACCGGTAGAAACACGCCAACGACATTGCGGAGAAACAGGAATGGCAAAGAAACAAACCGCCGGCAATTCATCGGACGCAAAACCCAAAAAACGACGCACATCCCGGAAAAAGGAAGCCGTCAAA
>RFJV01000153.1 GCA_003694775.1 Chloroflexota bacterium
ATCGGCCATCAGCCGGTCGGTTGGCCCATCGGCGACAATTCTGCCTTCATCCATGATGACCATCCGGGGAAACAGCTCCCGCACCATCAGCATGTCGTGCGTGGAAACCAGCATGGTCAGGGGAAGCCGGCGCAGAAGATGGATGAGCGACCGCCGGGCGCGCGGGTCCAGGCCGGCGGTGGGTTCGTCCAGCACCAGCAAGTCAGGCTCCATCGACAGCACCGTGGCAATGGCGATGCGCTTCTTTTCGCCCATGCTGAGATGGTGCGACAGCCGGTCGGCATAGGCGGCCATACCGACCTGCTCCAGGGCACGGGCCACGCGGGCACGTACCTCCTCCTCCGGCAGGCCCATATGCAGGGGGCCAAATGCCACATCCTCAAAAACCGTGGGCGAAAAAAGCTGGTCATCCGGATTCTGGAAAACCAGTCCCACCCTGGCCCGAATCAGCGGCAGATTTTCCTTTGTCAGCGGTAAACCGGCCACCCGGATGCTCCCGTTTCCCTGCAGAATGCCGTTCAGGTGGAGCATCAGGGTGCTTTTGCCGGCCCCGTTTGGCCCTACCAGGGCCACCTTTTCCCCGGCAGAAACTTTCAGCGACACGCCCCGCAGGGCCACGTGCCCATCGGGATAGGCAAAATTCAACTGCTCGACCAGCAAGGCCGGGTCTTCTGCCGCCGCCGGCAGGTCGGGAACTTTATCGGTTTCGTGGATGATGGGCATAAACGCTACCTCAGCAGGATTCCCACCGCCTGGATGACAAGCAGGAGCAGTACCGCCGCCCCGCCGGCCACCCAGTCCAGACCGCGCATCTGGTGGGGGTTGATGGTCTGGATGTAGCCCCGGTAGCCGCGGGCAAGCATGGCATTGTACACCCGGTCGCTTCGTTCGTAGCTCCGCAGGAAAAGCTGTCCGACCATATTACCGGCAACCCGCGCCCGCCACCAGAGCGACCCGCCGCCTTTGCGGCCCGGCAGACGGGCACTGCGTGCCTCGCGGGCACGCAGGAGACGGATAGCTTCATCGGCCAGGACGAACAGGTAGCGGTACATAAAAGAAATCACCGCCACCAGCAGAGACGGGGCGCGCAGGTGGCGCAGGGCGTGCATCATATCCGGGAAGGGGGTTGTGGCCGTCAGCAGGATTGCCATCTGCACCGACAGCCAGCTCCGCACCACAATGCTGGCAAAGCGCACCAGGCCCGCGTCGGTGGCCGTCCACACCCACGGGCCGGGCCTCAGGGTGAAGACCACCTCCCCCGGCAGGGTGAAAACAACAGTCACCGCGGCCAGGGCAAACGGCAGGGCAATAAACGACCGCTTCAGCGCATAGTGCCACGGCAGGCGGGCCAGCAGGTTGACCCCCAACAGCAGACCCCACGACAGCAGGAACGCGGCCCACGCGCCATCGGGCAGGAGTACGTTGGAAAAAATAAAGAGAACCGTTATCACCACCTTGACCCGCGCCTCAAGGTGGTGAATCAGGCTCTCGCGGACTTCGTACCGGTCAAATGTGTTGATATGCATAGCGGTTTACATGGCCTGGTGGGTGGCGTCCCTTTACGGAGGCCCCGTGTAAATTGTAATCCCCCGGCCCGGTTTGTCAACCACCGGCCTGAGAACAAAGAACGCCGGATTTTCGCCCGGCGTCCCTTGCTCCAGGAAAGGAAAGGTCACAACAACAGCTTATGATGAACGGACACCCTCGTCCGGTGGCAAACGCTTACAGCGGCTTGTCGGACCGGCGCAGGAATCGTCCCAGCCCCAGGGCCGCGCCGGCAACCACCAGCACCCCAACCGCGCCTGCCGCCACGGTTGAAATTGCTGTATTTCCCAGGAAGGGAATGGTATAGTCCGGTAAAACGGCGAAAGGCGCATTCGCGCTCCGGCCCAAAAAGCCTAAGTTCTCGGCGACCCGCTCCAGCCCGTCCGGATTCGCTGACGCCAGCGGCGACATCAGCACAACTATCAGCGCCGCGGCCAGCCCGCCGACCACCCAGCCGGCGCTTCCGCGGGCCTGAACGGCCTCGCTTTGCAGAAGACCGGGCTGAACTCTGGCGATGAACCCCAGCGCGGCCACGGTAATCAGCGCCTCGCCAATGCCAATGAGAGCATGCACGCCCAGCATGGCCGGCATCACAATCGCCAGCGGCGATGTCCCGCTCAGCCACAACTGCAGGGCGGTAAAAAACGCCCCCGCCATCACCGACAGCCAGGCCGCAATCCCCGCCACTGCCAGCCGCAAACCCGGTTTCCGGGCCGACACGCCGCGGTACAGGCCGTACCCAATCAGGGCCGTGACCAGCCCCATATTGAAGATATTGGCCCCCATCACCACCAGCCCGCCATCCTGAAACAGCAGGGCCTGCAGGGCAATGACCGCGGTCATCACCAGCATACCGGCCCACGGACCGAGCACAATCGCCGCCAGTGCCCCGCCCAGCAGATGGCCGGATGTGCCGCCCGCCACCGGAAAGTTAATCATCTGCCCGGCAAAAATAAAGGCGGCCATAATCCCCATCAGCGGCACCTGCCGCTCTCCCAGCTCGTGCTGGGTACGCCGCACGGCTGTGGCAACCAGCGCCGCGGTAACGACCCAGAAAACCAGGGCAATGGGCAGGCTCAAAAATCCATCGGGAATGTGCAGTGCCGGCGGCAGTGTCCCAACTGTATTTTCTGGCGTAAGGGGTTGTAATAACATCGTGAACCTCCCTTTGCATTATTCTGCAGGGTGAAGGCGGAGGGAGGATGATGCGGAAAGCAGGAGACGAAAAACCGGCTGAAGTCCAGGTGGATTGCGTGAAAATGCAGTTGCAACTATTTGCAATAAATTATAGTCCGCTTGCCGCCGGCTGTCAAAACGGATTCGATTTTTGGCCGGCTGATTTGACTCCCGCCCGTTGTTGGTTAATATTACCCGCACCGGAGAAGCCTATGCGTCAAATTATTCGTTTAATTCCCCCATTTCTCATTGCTTTTGTTCTCGATGGCGTGAGCAAATATCTTGCTGAACTGTGGTTGCCGTCTCACCAGCCCCTGCCGGTTCTGGGTGACTTTTTCCGCCTGACCCTGGGATACAATACCGGAGTGGCTTTTGGCCTGTTTGCCAACGGCGGAAACCTGCCGCTGGTTGCGACCGGCTTTGTCATTGCCGTGCTGGCCGTGTGGCTGGTGCGGGTGATGAACCAGGGCGACCTGCCGGACAGTGCGGTCTGGCCGATTGGACTTCTGCTGGGCGGCGCGGTAGGTAATTTTCTGGACCGCCTGGCCGATGGTCACGTCACCGACTTCCTGGATGTGGGCCTGGCCGCGGCTCGCTGGCCTACCTTCAACCTGGCCGATACCTTTATTGTGACCTCGCTGTGCTTTCTGCTGGTGCTCAGCTACCGCGTCTCTCCCTCCGCCGCGCCCCCCGAAGCCGAGGACCTCAGTACACCGTCAGATTCCCGGTCGGGCGTATCCTCTGGCTGAAAAAA
>RFJV01000743.1 GCA_003694775.1 Chloroflexota bacterium
AATAGAATACGATGCAGTCGAGACGACTGCGTCCCCAGTCATTTTTTCGTCAATCAGACGTAAAACGTAACCCGTAAGAACAGAAAATTACGGATTACGATTTACGTTTTACGTAAGATGGTGGAAATTGATGACACTTTACCGGATTTTTCTCTTGGCTTGAGCAGTTACATTTCGTGTTTTTCGTGTTGTTCTTTCGTGTTAACACGCCCAAAAAAATCTTAAAGGGGTGGCAATAAAATTGATTTGTGGTATAATAAAAGATGATTTAACATAAAGGGTTAAATCATCCCAGCCAGTATTCCACCGGAACCGACAAATTAACCGCGAGTCCTTAAAAGGCAATAATCTGCGGAGGTGATTGGTAATGAGCAGACGTAAACGGGCCAGTTTAAAGGACAAAGGGCCGGAAATTCTGGGCCTGACGTCCAAGAAGGGGCAGGGTATCGACGCGCTCTTTGGCGGGCCGGCCGGCGAAACGGACAGCGATACTCCGGCAGAACCGCCCGCCGAAGAGCCTGCCGCGCCGCCTCCCCCCGTTGTTGAAGAAAGCAAAGCAGACGCCGAAGCGGTTGCCGAACCTGCCGCGCCGGAGATTGAAACACCGCCAGAACCGGCAGTCGAAGTGCCGCCGGAACCGGCCGTTGAACCGCCGCCAGCCGTGCCCGTCGCAGAAGCGGCCCAACCTGCGGTAGAAGTGGATGAACTGGGGTTGCCCGTGGCAATGGAAACCCCGCCCGACGACCTGGAATTCAGCGTGCCGCCAGCCGTAGAAACGCCCGTACCCCCTGCACCCGATATGTTCGAGTCTGATGACGACCTGTCCGGTCTGCTGGAAGAAGAGGAGCCGGTTGCCCCTCCCGAAGCCGGGACAACGGAACCGGTCTCGCCGCCACCGGTCAGTGCGCCGCCCGCAGAACCTGCCGCACCCCCTGCAGAAGCCTTTCCCGGCGAAATTCCCTCACCCGGCCCGGCTCCTGCGGTCGAAACACCGCCGCCACCGCCAATCCCTGCCGCGCCAGCCTCACCGCCCACCCCGGCTCCGGCTCCCGCCGCCGCTCCGGCCACGGTCGAGTCGCTCGGCGGTATCATCACGGAAAAGATTCAGACGGTCGCCGAGGATATTTTGCCCGCAGACCTGGCTGAACACGAACCCGTTGATAATATTTTGGACCTGAAGGAACGTACCCAGATGGAACAAGATGAAGCTATCACCGCCAGAGTAGCCCGCTATGTTGGCCGCGAGCGTCGGGAGCAGTTGGACCGGGAAATTGAACAGCTCTACGACCTGGTAGCCAAAGAGCTGAGCAGTAACAAGGAAGATGCCGAGTTTGCCCTCCGCACTCTGAGCGAAGCGCAAGACATCATCCTGGAAGATGTCCGCCAGTACGATGAGGCCCTGTACCGGGTGGCGGTGGTCAAAACCATGCTGGCCCGCAAGCAGAATCTGCGCCGCTGGTCGTACACCTACGGGATGGCTGTTTTTGGTTATTCTTTGCTGTGGCTGGCCGGCTTTATCGCCGGCTTCCTGCTGACCGATACGCTCGGTGAAATGCTTGGCTCCACCGGGCAGGGGCTGTCTACCGTAACCGGGGCCTGGTTCTCGGCCCTGTCGGGGGGAATTGGCGGGATTATCGGCATTTTCTACAGCCTGTACTGGCATGTCGCCATGAAGCAGGATTTTGACCGCCAGTACGTGATGTACTACCTGGTTCAGCCGATTATGGGCTTTATTCTGGGCGCGTTGGTCTACTTTATTGTGCTGGCCGGCTTCCTGTTCTTCAAATTCTCCACCCCCACCGAATCGCCGGAAACGATTACCGCCATCGGTATTGTACTGGGCTTTATTGCCGGCTTCCGCCAGCGGGTGGTCTTTGAAATGATAGACCGCATCGTCAAGAAAATTTTACCCCGCGACCCCCAGGAATCGGACAGCCGGCCGGTCAGCCTGATTCCCGGCGAACCACAAGAATAAAATCCGACCCGCCTGCGCAGGTCAACCATTGTAGCGGAGGAAATCAAAATGGCAGAGCTTGAACTGAAAGAAGGACAGCTGTACCTCCTGGATGGCAATGTTCTGGTTGAAGCCGCGTACAACGATGTTACCGGTATGTGGCAGTTGCACGAACCCGAAGCCCGCAGTAACTGGCTGGTTGCTCCCAACGGCAAACTGATTGGTATGCAGTTTGATATGGCCCGCGATGTCTGGCTGTTGGACCGGGAACCGGATATGTGGGAGGTGAAAGACCTGCTCCCGGCAGACGAAAACACCCCCAAACTCACCCAGCTTCTGCGCCAGGCCGAAACCATCGCCGACCTGGAGCACAACGGCCACATCACCCTGATGCGGGTCAACGGCGGCTGGAAAGCCATGTACGGCTCGCCCGATTTTGGCACCGAAGAAGGAACCAAAAAGGTGCAGTCCCTGAAATCCTTCCCCACTCTGTACGAGGCTCTGGCCTCACTTGTATGACTATCCGAAAACAAACTTATGGAGGCATTTCGGTTTCAATGATTGAATACATCAAAACGCAAACTCCAGACGGCGAACCGCTTCTGATTGAAGTAGCTCCGGCGGCCAAGCCGGGAGCGGGTTTTGGTCGACAGCCCGTGCCCACCGACGTATCCAGCGAAAGCTCCAAAGACGCCTACAACCAGATTCTCAGCACCATCCGGGCCTGCGCCCACGGCATTATCGACACCCTGCAGAACCTGGATACCCCACCAACCGCGGCTTCGGTAGACTTTGCCATCAAGGTAGACGCCGAAACCGGGGCTATGGTCGCCAAATCCGGCGGCGATGCCCAGTTCAAAATCTCCCTGAGCTGGCGACAGCCGGAACCGGAACGCCGCCAGCCAGACGAAGAAGCGGAGGACGCAGAAGAATCCCAAGAGAAGGAAGCCGAGGCAGAAGAAGAAGCATAACCCCAGGGCGGCCAGCAAGCCGCCTTTTTTTATTTCACAAACCAGTGAGCCACGGTGTGGGTTGCCACCTTGCCACCCTGCAACCCTGCTACCTTGCTCCCCTGCTACCTTGCCACCTTGCCACCTTGCCACCTTGCTACCTTGCTACCTTGCTACTTTTCCGACCGGGACGGTCGGGATCCCAGGTACTACCTGCAACCTTACAACCTGCAACCTGCTACCTGCTACCTTGCTACCCTGCTACCTGCTACCCTGCTACCTGCTACCTGCTACCTGCTACCCTGCTACCTGCTACCCTGCTACCTGCTACCCTGCTACCTTGCTACCTTGCTAATAAAAATCTATCAAATCTCTTATATAAATCCAACAACCCTGCCGTATTGTAGAGTCAGCCGCAGAGGGGCAGAAGGCTTTGTTCTGCCTCCCTGCCATCCGAATTTGTTGTGAGGTGATAATAATGGTCCATCTGAGCGACCAGCCATCCGGGCGCAAGATTCCGGTCAATACTGCGGCAACCGCGGCAGTGCCTCCGGCTGAGGCGCCGGCAGAAGAACTGCCGCGGCAGGAGCATGTCGCCGGGACACAGCCTGCCGAACCCGACTGGAAGGAACAGGCCATGCGCCTTCAGGCGGAAATGGACAATTTCCGCAAACGGCAGGCCCAGCGCGCCGACCTGGCAATTACCCAGGAAAAAGAACGTTTGCTAAAATTAATACTGCCCATCGCCGACAATCTGGCTCGCGCCCTCCAGCACGCCGACCAGGATACCCGGTCTCTGCGGGAGGGGGTCGAGCTGATATACCGTGAAACCATCCGCCTGCTGGAGCAGGAAGGCGTGACCCGGATTGAAACCGTGGGGCAACCGTTTAACCCGAACCTGCATCACGCCATCGCCACCGTCCCGGCAGACGCGGAACCCGGCACCATTGTAGAAGAAGTCAAGCCGGGCTATTTGCTCAACGGCAAACTTCTGCGCCCTGCCGAGGTAGTGGTGGCCCGGTAAACTTTGTGCGTAGAGGATTGGCCGTATGGAATACAAGGACTACTACAAAATTTTAGGCGTCAGCAAAAATGCCACCGAAAAAGAAATAAAATCGGCCTACCGCAAGCTGGCCCGGAAATACCACCCCGATATGAACCCGGACGACCCGCAAGCAGAGGCCCGGTTCAAGGAAATCAACGAGGCTTACCAGGTCCTCTCCGACCCGGAAAAGCGCAAAAAGTACGACCAGCTTGGCGCGGACTGGTACCGCTGGACTCAAACCGGCGGGCGTCCCGAAGACTTCAACTGGAGCCAATGGGCCGCCGGTCCGGGTGGTCAGCGGGTGCATGTCCGCTACGGCAATGTGGAAGACCTGGAAGACCTGTTCGGCGGGGGCGGCTTTTCCGACTTCTTCAACGCCATCTTCGGCGGGATGGGCATGGACTCATCCGGCTTCGATTTTGGCACCCGCCGGCAGTCTGCCCGGCCCCGCCGCGGACAGGATATTGAGCACGAACTGGAAATCAGCCTCACCGAGGCTTACCACGGCACCAGCCGCCTGCTGACCATTGGCGACCGCCGGCTGAATGTCAAAATTCCTGCCGGCGCCAGAACCGGCACCAAAGTGCGGGTCCGGGGTCAGGGGCAGAACAGCGGCCCCGGCGGTCAGGCCGGAGACCTGTACCTGCGCATCAAGGTCGCACCCGACCCCCGCTTTGAACGCAAGGGGGACGACCTGCACACCACCGTCCCGGTAGACCTGTACACCGCAGTGCTCGGCGGCAAGGTCCCGGTGACAACGATGTCCGGTGTGGTCCATCTCAAAATTCCCGCCGGGTCGCAAAACGGGCAAACTTTCCGCCTGCGCGGCAAAGGCATGCCCAAACTGGGCAAGTCGGGCGAATTTGGCGATATGTACGTCAAAATCGACGTCCGTTTGCCCACCAAATTGACCCCCAAACAGCGGGAACTGTTTGAAGAACTGCGGCGGTTGGAGAGTTAATAATTAGAGATTGGAGATTGGGAGATTAGG
>RFJV01000744.1 GCA_003694775.1 Chloroflexota bacterium
AACGGTTACGTCATCCTGATGTCTATCGGCGAAGAGGCGGTGCTCACCGCCCTGGCCCGCGCCGACGCCAAACTGGGTCTGATTTTCCTGGATATGCGCCGCGCCGCCGAGGACCTGGCCAAGCTGGTGTAAGCGCTCTACTGATGCAGTTTAGGGAGGAATAGGGAGGACCTGTTTCTCTGCTTCCCGGTCCCTCTGTGCTCCCGGCATACCCGGCGTAAAATTTACTGCGGTCAAACTATAAAGGCACAAAGACACGGAGGTGCAAAGCTGTCGATAAAAATCCCCGTGTCTTTGTGCCTTTATGGGAGAAATTTACGGCCTAGAGCCTGTATTCTTTTGTATATGCCCCGCGGTTAGGGCCGAGTTCAGCCTCAAAATCGGGACGGAAGGCCCACTCCCGGTCGCAGGCGTTGCACCGCAAACACCCTGCCGGCGGGCAGGCACGGGTAAATTCCCCCCGCAAGGAGCGCCGCAGGTCCCAGGTAAAATAGGAACGGGAAACACCGGTGCTCACCACTTCCCACGGCAGGGGTTCATCCAGACTCCGCTCCCGCAGAAATTCTTCCTGGCTCAGGCCTTCCGCCTGCAAAGCCTTCTGCCATTCCCGCAAATTAAAGCGACGCATCCGGGCCAGCACCCGGCCCAGCCGGCGGTCGCCCCGGGCCAAAACCCCCTCCACCGCGGCCCAGGCCGGACTGTCACTGCGCACGGTGACGTTGTGGGGGGTCAGCCGGTCCTGCAGATAGCGAATGCGTTCCTCCAGCATCTCTACCGGCATCATCGCCGACCACTGGAACGCGGTATGGCTCTTGGGCACATAAGGCGTGGCATTGATAGCCAGATTGCGGGGAAAAATCCGCCGCGCCTCCAGGGTCATCCGGGCAATGGCGTCCACATCCTCCTCGGTTTCTGTGGGTTGCCCAATCATAAAATACATCTTGAGCTGGGGGAAGCCGTATTTTGCCGCCAGTTCAACCGCCTGCAGAATTTGCCCGTCGGACTGGGGTTTATTGATGACCTGCCGCATCCGGAGACTTCCCGCCTCCGGGGCAATGGTCAGAGTCTGGTTGCCGCTCTCGGCCAGCCCTTTTATCAGCGGCTCGCTGATGGGGTCAACCCGCATCGACGAGGCGGTCAGCCGGGCGCCCATCCGGCGCAGTTCCACGGCAATTTCATCAATCCAACTGTGGTCGCTCACCGCGGCGCTGACCAGGCCAATCCGGTCGCGGTGCTCAAGGGCGTGCCGGGCCACCGCCAGCACCGTGTCCAGATGAAGCTCCCGCATGGGCCGGTACACGTACCCGGCCATACAGAACCGGCACCCCCGACCACAGCCGCGGGCAATTTCCACCAGCGTCCGGTCGCCGAACTCGGTTTGAGAGCTGTAAATCTGGGTGGTGGTGGGCAAGGTGTTGACGTCCTTTATCCATACCCGCCCCACCGGCGCCGTACTGGCCGCGGGCACATAGATTCCTTCCAATTCGGCCAGATGGTGCAGTGCCTCCTGCCGCGGCGCCCGGTTGACCTCCCACAGCGCGTCGACCAGCCGCGGTACAATGGCCTCGGCTTCACCAATAGCAAAGGCATCGAAAATTTCGGCCAGCGGCTCCGGATTGGTGTACACTGCCGGCCCGCCGGCAATGAGCAGAGGCCAGCGCTCGTCCCGCTCCGCGGCAAAAATGGGTATTCCCGCCCGGCGCAGAATATCCACAATGTTGAAGTAATCCATCTCGTACGAGACAGAAAAGGCCACCGCGGCAAATTCGTCCAGACCGCGCTGGGACTCCAGCGAAATCACCGGTTCGTTCTGCCGGGGGGTCTGCTGGTAGCCGTAGAACACCCGCTCGCAGACCACATCTGGCTCATCGTTGAACAGGCGGTACAGAATATGCACCGCCAGACTGCTCATCCCTACCCGGTAGCTGTTGGGCCACACCAGAGCAATGGGCAGTTTTCCGCCCCAATCTTTCAGGACAACGCCCTCTTCCTGGGCAATTATTTTTTTGGCCCGGTCAATGTAGCGGTAATCTTGTTTCATATCCCCCCATTTTTACAAAAAAATTTATAAAAATCATTATACTACGTCTGCAGAGCTACGGCAAACACCGGGAAACAGGCAACAAAAAACGGCGGGTATTTGCCGCCGATAATTTCCTCTGTCACCGGACTGCCGGTTCAGCCCCCC
>RFJV01000745.1 GCA_003694775.1 Chloroflexota bacterium
AACGAAACCGAACGGGCCTACTGGCTGGGGCGCCCGGTTCGAAGCGGTTATCCCACCAATCAGTGGCAGGCAAAGCAAATTGTTCAGGACCCGTGGCGGCTTCAGCTCCCCGCGGACTTGCCTACCGGAACGTATACTCTGGCGATTTCAGTCTATGATGCCGCTTCAGAGGCGCTGGTTGACACCAAACAGTTACAGACCCTTCGCGTGCTAAAGGCAACCAACTAATGCGTAAAGTATCAATACTGGTATCACTCTCTACAATAGTTCTGGCCAGGCTGGTCATAAACTTACCGCCTGGTTGGCTTCGGTATGGAATAACCGTTCTCCTGACCTGCTTGCTTCCCGGTTGGGCGCTGACCACTGCAGTATTAACTCGTTTGCAAAGAAACATTCTGCCAATGGAAATGATATTCCTGGGCAGTGTCACCAGTTTTGTCTTGACGACCATAGGCGGACTGGGGTTATATTATGGAATTGGAACGCTCAGTTTGCTGGGGTTGGCCTCTCTATTCGGTACTGTAGGAGGCGTCTCTCTCATCTTGTCCATGAGTGTCCAATATCATCCCCAAGACGATAATCTATATAGCCGTGGAAGCCAGGTTCAATACAAAATCATTCTGGCTGGAATATTACTGTTGTCGGCCTTTTTTGCTTTCTTTTACCAGGACTATTCAGACTTTCGAGGCGATGAAGCTGAGGTGGTACTGCGGGCCGTCAATGTCTTGCAAAGGCAAGATGACCCTATTTTTTCTCACACCAAGGCCCCGGCTGAAATTCTGTTAACTGCCTCAGTGGGGGGACTGTACGGCGCATTCGATGAATTTACGGTCAGGATACCGTTTGCCATTTCGGCCTGGTTAGCAGTGTTGGGGGTTTTTCTTGTGGGCCAACAACTGCTGGGACATCCTGCCGCTCTGGTTGGCGCGGGACTATTTGCCATTAATGGCTGGTTGGTTTCACACACCCGAACCGCTCAATATCAGACCCCCTTACTCATGTTTTCTATCGCAACAGTCTGGAGCTTCTATCGGTTCTACCAAACTCAGAGTTATTTTTATCAGTTTTTTGGCGCTTTGTTTGCCGTTGGAGCGCTGTTGTGTCACTATGATGGAATTAGTATCGTACTCCCTGTGCTATATCTATCCATTCTGGTTTCAATGCAACACAAACACCGTCGACATCACCTTATTATGACTGGGCTAACAGCTCTGTGTGCTGTTTTCTTGTTAAGTACATTTTATATCCCCTTTATACTTCATGCCGGTCAGGTACAGGAAAGTCATTTTCTGCGAAATTTTGGCAGTGACCAACCGTATAACAACTGGAATACATTCTACATTAATGCCCTTTACTACAATTCAATATACTATGTACTCAGCGTAGGACTCCTTCTATTTCTGGCAACTCTTATCGGGGTATATCTGACCATTAACGGTAGCCCCACCAAAAAATTTCTAGCTAGCTTAGTGGCAACTCCATTACTCATTCTGAGCTGGACGCATATCCTGCCTGCCTGGTATGCGGTCATTGTCTTTTTTGGGTTTATGACCTTGTTCCTGGCATCTCCAAAAATCAGTCTGTCGATAAAAGTTTTGTTATGGTGGCTTCTTGTACCTTTCGTTATTTATCAATTCATCATTATCAGGCCGGGAAACCATTATTATATTTTGATGCCTCCTCTTATGCTTCTGGCCGGTTTAACCGCTACATTTAGTTATCGTCGTTTGGAGCGTTCTCTTTCGTCGCCAAAACGACGATGGCTTATGCCGGTCTTGGCTGGTATAGGAGTGGCTCTGTACAGCATGTCAACCTGGTATGAAATACTGGTATTTATGCGTCCCGATTTGGAATATATGCTAACTTATCCTGAACACCGTCATCCGGCCTTTTGGAGCGACCCGCAGTATCCATTTGATATTCGGATTGGATGGGGATTTCCGTACCGGCTCGGTTGGCAAACAGTTTCTGAATTATACCGAAGTCGTCAGCTTAACGGCGATTGGTATGGCAACGACGAAAACAACAGCATCACCTGGTATACCCTTGGAGCATTGCGCAACCCCTGTTTCCCTCGCTATTATTTTCTTACCGAAATTAGCTACCACGACCCACCTCTGGAAGTCCCGCAAGATGTCATTGATAAATTCTACGATTTAACCGGCATTGTCCGGGTCCAGGGACGTCCTCGCCTGAAAATTTATGAGTTTGCACCGGTTAAACGCAATCCGCCGCCCTCTATTTACGATGAACCCAGCCGGTTCCCTACCCTTTACCGTCCGGAGGATTTACAACCCACATACCTGCCCGAATCCATACATCCTACCGATGTCACTTTTTCACCGCCGGTAACCTTCAAACCCCATCCGAATATGTTATCCCACCTGGCTGAAGTGTACGGCGACCCGCGTATCACCGAACTGGACAGCGAGGTAAAGCTGTTAGGATATGACCTCAACCAAACCTGGGCTCGTCCCGAAGGTATCATTTTGCTGACGCTGTACTGGCAAGCTGGAAAACCCCTGATTTTCCCTTACAAGGTATTTGTTCACCTGACATCAGACAATTCCGTACACTCTACGGCTGACAGCGAACCCGCTTGTGGTCAGCTCCCCACCTACAACTGGAAGCAGGGACAAACTATCCTGGACCGACATGTCATTCCCATACCACCAGATATTCAACCGGGCCAATACACATTACAGATAGGGCTATACGAAATCAAAACCAATCTCAGAATGGATTACCTGGATGAGTTGGGTAATCCGGCCAATACTTTCTATCCAATCCCGGATGTTTCGATAAGCCCTCCCTCCGGGGAACGTAGCAATGGGCCAGATTAATCGCCATTATCTTATCTCCGTCATCATCCCCCTGCTCAACGAAGCAGGAAACCTGGAACTGCTTCACCAGAAGCTGACCGGCGTCCTGCAGTCGCTGGGCCAACCTTACGAAATCATCTTCA
>RFJV01000154.1 GCA_003694775.1 Chloroflexota bacterium
GATTGATATGCGATTAACCAAAACCCAAACCGCCCTGTTTACGGCATTGCTGGCCGGCAATGCCGTTGTTTTGTTCGCCCCCCTCCCCTGGAACGGGCTGAGATACCCCGCCGCCTTTCTGCTGACCTTCATCCTGCCCGGCTGGGCCTGGCTGGCGGCTTTTGACTGGCTGGATACCCGGCAGGCCATCGAGCGCGCCGTCCTGATTCCCGGCCTCTCCAGCCTGCTGTCTGCCGTGGCCCTTCTGCTGGCATTGCTGACCCCCGGCCCCTTCACCGAAACACCCGTGCTGGTCGCCCTGAACCTGGTCACACTGGCGGGGCTGGCGGTGCAGTTCGTTCGCCGCACCGCAGATGACGGTCTGGCCTTGCAGTGGCCCAGCCGCCGGGTTCTGCTGATTCTGCTGGCTATCCTGGCCGTGGCCGCAGTCACCCGGCTGACCCGCCTGGGCTACGCCGAGTTTCACGAGGATGAGCTGGAAAACATGCGCCTGATTGTCCGGGCCTACAAGGGCGAGGAATACGCCCCCTTCCTGGACAGCAAAGGCCCTATCCACTGGCTCCTGCCGGCGGCGATGTGGTTCCTCCACGGCTGGGTCAATGAGGCCGTGGCCCGCACCCCCGTGGCCCTGACCAGCCTTCTGCTCATCCCGGCCATCTACGCCCTGGGCCGGCGAATGAGCAACCGGGACTCCATCGGCTTGCTGGCCGCGGGATTTGTGGCTGTCAACGGCTTTTTTGTGGCCTACGCCCGCCACGTTGAAAACCAGAGCCTCATTGTCTTCTGGGGCGTGCTGGCTATGTGGCTGGCCTATCGCTTTTACCGGGAGCAGGCCGACCACCTCCTGCCGTGGGTTGGGCTGGCCCTGGCGGTCGGTCTGATTGCCCACCCCGACGTTCTGCTCTACCTGCCGGTGTTTGGCTGGTTTATCGGTCTGGTGGTCTGGCAAAGCCGCGACGAGAGGCCGCAACTGCGGCGCTGGCTGGTCCTGGCCGCGGCCCTGTTTGCCGGGCTGACCGCGCTGTTCTACATCCCCTACATCAACGACCCCAACATCCGGCTGGTCATGCAGTATTTCGAATCCGACCGGGTCGGCGCGTCGCTCCTGTACAACCGCATGCCCAACCTGTTCGACCAGGACAAGCTGTACTCCACCCGCTACCACGCCCCCCTGCTGGTGGCCCTCCTGCTCTGGCTGACCGGCCGTCACCTGGCCGGCTGGAGCCGGCGCGGGCCGGTCATCCTGGCGGTGCTGGCCGGCTGGATGGCGGCGACCCTGGCCTGGCCCGACGCCTGGGCCGTGGGCCGGTGGAACATCGCCTTTATCCCTTATGCCCTGCTGACCCTGCTGGTGGTTTTCCTGCCCGGCCCCGGCCTGGAAGTCAAGGTGCTGTACCTGTGGCTGATGGTCCCCATCGGCGCGCTGGAATTTCTGGCCAAGGACGCCGCGGACCACATCCAGATTGCCTACCCGGCCTGGGCCTTGCTGGCGGCCATTGCCCTGCGCGACCTGTGGGCCTGGCTCAACCACCAGCCCGACCTGCTGGCCCCGCGGCTCATGCCCCGCCCGGCCCGGCAGGTCAACCTGACCCCCGCACTGGCGACCGGCCTCAAAACCGGCCTGGTGCTCCTGCTGACCGCGGTCGCCGGGCTGATTCTGGCCTACCAGTACCTTACCTTCGACGCCACGGTGTGGACCTACTGGCAGGCCAAACGCGACGCGGAAACCAACCCCCGCTCTATCTACACCCGGCTGTACGGCGGCATCCAGCGCCCGCGGAAGATTTTTTCCAACCCCCGGCTGGGCGGCTGGAAGGTAGTCGGCTACCTGTGGGAGACCGGCGTCCTGCACGGCGACTTCCGCAGTATCAACGAGTCCTTTGCCGTGCCCATCTGGTACACCTTCCAGACCCCCCGTTCCTGCTACGAAGACCCGCAGAACTACTGGGTTCGCCGCGACTGGGACGAATGGCCCGACGAGGAGCAGAAAGTGGTGGAGGCCGGCTATACGCTGACCCGCGTCGTGCTGGTGGACGGACAGCCCAAGCTCCACCTGTATGAAAAGGACGCGCCGGCTCGCCAGCCAGAAATGCTGAACCTGCCGGACTTTATCCGCCCGTTTGACCTGCTGGCAACGCCGGCCCGCTTTGCCCGGCCCGACCCCATCGCCACCCCCACCGCCTTCAGTTTTGGCGACCGGCTTCTGCTTCGCGGCTACACCCTGCCCACCGCCACCGCCCACCCCGGCGACCGCATCCCGCTGACGGTTTACTGGGAAGCCCTGTCGCCGATGGAGGTACGCTACCGGGGGTTTGTCCACCTGGTTGGCCCGGACGGCACGCTCCGGGGTCAGCACGACGACGACCCGGCCTGCCGCCTGCTGACCACCGACATGCGGCCCGGACAGCAATCCTCGCGGCAGTTTCGCCTCCCTGTTGCCGGGGACGCGCCGCCGGGCGAGTACACCATCGTCTTTGGCCTGTACCACCCCGACACCCTGGAACGCCTGCCCATCACCGACCAAACCACCGGCCAAACCATCGGCGACAGTTTGATTTTGGGGCAGGTGAGGATAGAATAATAGAGATTGGAGATTAAAACTCACCAACTCACTAACTCACAAAGGAAACCAATGACAGACAAGCTATCTCTGGTAGCGATATTTGCCCACCCCGACGACGAAGCCTTTGGCACCGGCGGCACGCTGGCCCGCTATGCCGCCGAAGGGGTTGACGTACACCTGGTAACCGCCACCCGTGGCGAGGCGGGTCAGATTGCCAACCCCAACATCGTCCCCGACCGGCCAATGGGCGACCTGCGGGAGGCCGAACTGCGTAATGCCTGCCGTTATTTTGGCGTCAAGGAACTGCACCTGCTGGGATACATCGACGGGCAAACCACCATCGCCCCCCAGCAGGAAGCGGTATACAAAATCGTCCGCCTTCTGCGGCAGATTCGCCCGCAGGTGGTCATCTCTTTTGGGCCGGACGGCATTTACGGCCACTACGACCACCTGGCCGTGCATCGCTGGGCCTGCGCCGCGGTGCAGTTGGCCGCCGACGAGGAACGCTGGCCCGAAGCCGGCCTGCCCTACCGTGTTCCCAAATTCTACTACCGGGCCATGTTCGCCGAACAGGTGGCGCTGGTGGAGCGGGTCAACGGTCACAGCTACGTGCTGATGGAAGGTATTCCCTTTCCCTTTGTGGGCTACGCGCCGGAGCAAATTACCACCGTGATAGATGTGCGCCAATACGTCCAGGCCAAACTAAACGGCATCCGCTGTCATGCCAGCCAGCTCAACCCTATGCATCCCTACCTGCAAGATGAGTTCGACCCGCTGATGGAGGAATGGTTCTTCCGCGAGGCGTACATTTTGGCCCAAAACAACCTGGATGGCTACAGCCTTCCGCCCGGAGAAAAAGAAACCGACCTGTTTGCCGGAATCAGGTGAAAAATGAAGCCACAATCGATACCCATATTAACCCAGCACAACAAAATTCAGCTGGAGCGGCTGGCCTACCTGCAGGAATACAGCCGCCAGACCGATAGCCCTCGTTTCAAACTGGCACTGAGCCAGCTTATTGAAGATGCAGAAGAAGCCATCGCTCGCGTCTCCAGCCAGCTCCGGCGGCTGGACGCCTCGCCGGGACAGGTCGAAAAAGAAACTTCCCGCCAGCTTCTCCAGCAAGCCCGCGCCCGCCGCGGCCAGGCGGCCCAGATGAAGTTCGTCCGGCAGGGGCTGGTCCTCCTGCTGGAGTGGTACGACACGCACAGCCGCCAGCTCCAGGACGACCCGGACAGCCAGGCTATCCTGACCGCCCTGGCAGAACAAACCCGCTGGCGGCTGAATCGCTTTGATAACCTGCTCCAGGAACTGAAGGTTTCCCCCTGAGTTGACGTATCAAAGATAAATCCGCGGAAAACCGGGCCGCCTGTTATCCAGCCGCCGGCCCAAAGACCGGTCATTCCACGGCCAGCAGAATATTTGCCAAACTGGAAGGTTCGGGTATACTATAGAACGCTTGGACGCATCCCGCCCGGAAATGAGACCCGAACAGGTCTCTATTTTTTATTTTTGTGCGGCCGTAGGGAGAAAGTAATTTCTCATTGCTTCAGGTAGAAAACATATTATTTGCTTCACAATGATTCAAGGAAAGAAGCGTTGTGGAGGCAGGGAAGTACTATCATGGCAGAAAAACCTGTATACTTAACAATCGAAGGTAAAAAGAAGTTAGAAGAAGAACTGGAATATCTGATTAATGTTCGTCGCCGCGAAGTGGCCGAGGCAATTCGTTCCGCCAAAGAAGAGGGCGACCTGAGCGAAAACTCCGCCTACGACGAAGCCAAGCTGAGCCAGAGCTTTGTGGAAGGCCGCATCCAGACCATCCAGGCCCAGCTAATGAACGCGGTCATCATCGAAAAGAACGGCCAGTCCGACGAAGTCCACCTGGGCTGTAAAGTGACGGTGGAAGAGGAAGGTATGGGCCAGGAAACCTACGAAATCGTGGGTTCTGCCGAGGCCGACCCCACGGAAGGCCGGATTTCTAACGAGTCTCCCATTGGCAAAGCCCTGCTGGGGGCTAAAGTTGGCGACGTGGTGCAGGTAGACACCCCCGGCGGCCAGATTGCCTTTAAGGTTATCAAGATTGAGTAAGCGTTCAGCTTGCGTCAATGGGTGAAACTAAGGCATAATAAGCGGGGTGGTCAAACGCCCCGCTTTTATTTTTTGTTCGGAGAACGGTAATGGAACAGGACCTCAGCTTTTTTCTCAATTTTGGTGAACAGGTAGAACAGCGGCTGAACAAACTGCAGTATTTTGCTGAGCACGGCCAGCCGCCCTACCCGCCGCGTATCATCCGCAATCACAGCACCGCAGAAGCTATCCGGTTGTATGAAGAGGCCGAAGCCGCTCACCCCCCGGAAAGCGAAGAAAAACCGGCAGTGAAGGTGCAGGTGGCCGGACGGCTGGTCGCCGTGCGGCACATGGGCAAGAGCACCTTTGCCCACATCCAGGACGGACGCGGGCGGCTCCAGCTTTACTTCAAAAAGAACGACCTGGGCGACGAGCTGTACCAGCAGTTCCTCAAACAGTTCGACCTGGGCGATTTTATCGCCGCGCAGGGCTGGATGTTCCGCACCCGCACCGGTGAAGTGACCGTCCACGTAGAAAGCTACCAGCTGGCGGCCAAGGCTATCCACCCCCTGCCGGAAAAATGGCACGGCCTGAAAGATACAGAAATTCGCTACCGCCAGCGCTACCTGGACCTGCTGGCAAACCCGGAAGTACGCGA
>RFJV01000746.1 GCA_003694775.1 Chloroflexota bacterium
ACGATTGACGATTGACGATTGACGATTGACGATTGGCGATTTACGATTGGCGATTTACGATTGGCGATTGGCGATTGGCACAACGGGTGGATTTTACGTCGTTCGTCGTTGGTCGTTGGTCGTTGGTCGTTCGTCATTCAATTCACCCGAACAGCCGGAAAAAGGACATCAGACCACTTTCCTTGACCGCGCCGCGCTGTTTGGGGTTGACTCCTTTGGGCCAGAGGGTGTTGCCCGTGTAGCGGGCGCCGGTCAGGTCGGCGTCGGAAAGGTCTGCCTCGCGCAGGTCAGTAAAAGAGAGGTCGGCCTGGCGCAGGTCGGCCTGGTTGAGCCGGGCCTGGTGCAGGTTGGCGCCGCGCAGGTCGGCCTGGCGCAGGTCGGCGTTGCGCAGGTCGGCCTGGCTGAGATGGGCCTGGCTCAGGTTGGCACGGGCCAGCCTGGCCCCGGCCAGCACAGCACGGGTCAGGTTGGCCTGGCTGAGATTGGCCCGCTCCAGGTTTGCCTGGCGCAAATCTGCGGCGGGCAGTTCCACGGCCTCCAGGTCACAGCCGGCCAGATTGGCCCCTTGCAGAGATGACTTTCCATCCCACCCCGCGGCCCGGCCACACTCCACCGGTCCGGTCTGCCCGGCCAGTACCTGCTCGCGGCTGTAGCCTTCCAGAAATTCCCCGCAAAACCGGCACTTTTTGGCTTCTGCCTTGATGGTTTCCCCACAAAAGGGGCAAATTTTGGTATCGGTGGTCAAGGTAGAACCTCCCCAAAAGATGAGAAGCTGTGTCCATTATATCATCTCCGGCCTCAACGGACGAATAGCGACAGGCAGAGAGCCATCCACGAATTTTTCGCGAATACACGAATTTACCCCCCAAAATTAATCATACCGCTGACTCCAGCTCAAAAAAGTGGTATAATGGAAACAAGTCCACTGACCAAAAGAGGCACAGGCAGATGAATGATTTGCAAACGATGCTGAAGCGTTTTCAGGACAACCTGGATATCCTGCGCGAACGGGAGGCAAAATATGCCGGCAGTGCGCCGGTCGACCTGCTGAACCAGATTGCCGACCACCAGGAGGCAATCCGGCTGGTACGGCAGGCCATGTCCGGGAGTATCAGCCGGGCAGAGATGGAGGAGGCCCTGCGTCCCCTGCTGGTTGACATCCGGGACCGGACAGAACAGCACCCGGAATGGGGGGTCTCTATTGGGGATGTCAGCGGGGGGATTGTCAACAGCATTATCGCCGGACGGGATGTCAACGTGACCAATATTTCCACCGGAGGCGGGGCATACATCGGCGGGGGGGTGAACACCGGCGGCGGCGAATTTACAGGCCGGGACAAGAACGTGTTGCTGGGGGAGCGGGCAGTTTATATTGGCGGCAATGTCCAGGGGAGCACCATTGTCACCGGGGATGAAAACCGGCTGGGAGCAGGCGAGCCGGCATTTGCGCCGGTCTACCGGGCGATTGAAAATGCGTCTCTGCCGGCACAGGATAAGGCCGACCTGACGGCAGAAGTGCAGGAGATTGAAGCCGAGGTGGCAAAAGGCGACGGCGTTGACGAGTCCTTCCTGGGCCGGCGTCTGCGCAGTCTGCGGCGGATATCGCCGGAAATTGCCCGGATGGTTGAGGCGGCTCTGTCTGCCAGGCGGCGATAAACAATTGAAGGGCGGGGGAATATCTTCATCCTTCATCCCTCCGCCTTCATCTTTTACAGAATGGAGGGTACGGCAATGACCACAGACTTACCCCCTCTGCCGGATGATTTCCCTTTGCCGGAGGACGGACCGGCAGACTTTGCGCCCTATGAGCAGAGGATTGGGCCGGGAATGGGCGGCGGCGGGCGGTCTGGGGGAGGGGCGTCCGAGCCTGAACCGGCTCCGCCAGCGCAGTTGTGCGCCCAACTGGAAACTCCCGACCTGGGCGAGGCGGTCGCCACCCAGGCCGACCTGGCCTACTACGGACTGCCCGGCCAGTACCAGCCCCCCACCGGCTCTGCCGACGTATCGGCCACGTCGAACCGGGAGGTCTGGCAGAAGTTCCTGGAAGAGGAGCTGTACGATACCCGCCGGGTCCGGCTGGAGCATGTCCACCTGTTTGAGTGGTTTCCCCTGTCGCCGGGGCGATTCCATACCCCGCAGGCCGAACACCAGCGCCGGCTGGCCTACGAGGCAATGTTCCAAACCGCAGACGGCAAGACCTACTTTACCCCGGCGGGCAAGGCCAGTATGATTCTGGGCGGGGTGGGCGCGGTGCGCCTGCGGCCCCGGTTTGTGGGGGGAGAGCCGCACTATTTTATGACCGCCTCCAGCAGTGCGGTCTGCCACGAGGGGTTTCCGGTGCTGGTGCCGCGGCGCTTTTACGGACAGCTCAAGCCCCGTCTTCTGCAGGATGGCGCAGTGCCGGTGACGTTGAGTGGGGAAATGCGCTACCTGCCGGATGACCTGCCCGGCTTTTTTGGGCAAAAGCGGGAGATTCCGCGCCTGCTTCTGCATGTCGACCAGCTGGAAATTCTGCCCGCTCCCCGAAGCGGGGTAACGCGGTTCCTGGTCAGCGCGGCGGTGACATTTATCGGCCAGGTGGAGGGGCAGATGGGGCCGTACCTGAGCTACGTCACCTTCGACCCGGCCAGCCGGGACAGCGTGCAGAAGGCCGTGGCCTGGCTGGAAGAGTTCTACACCGGCCAGCAGTATCCGGGACAGATTGTGACCGACTTTGACGAGGTGATACCCCGCTTCCCCCAGGCCCAGTTTGGCCTGGCCGACGTGATGCTGGGGAAGCTGTCGGCGGAGCGAGCGCGGTCTTTTCTGGAGGCGAACGGCCTGCCGGCAGAGGCCACCCGGCCCTACTTTGTTATCTACAACCAGACCGTCAAGCAGATTCATACCGGCGGTGGAGCCTACGTGGAGGGCAGTGTCTACACCGAAGGTGGGGATTTTGTGGGCCGCGATGCCGGGTAGAGGAGAAGACGGGGGCGCCGGAGGATGCGGTGTGTTTTGCCCCACCCTGCTATCCGTGCTAAAATTCCCCTTTGACCCATCAGGTTGATTCCACCCAACCGCAGGCTGACCGATGCAAACCATTACCCGCATAATCCTGACCACCCTCGTTGCCCTGGTAATTTTCAGCGGCGGAGCCGGCGTTGGCTACGCATTCCGCGATTACTGGGTCGACGACCAGCCCACCGATACCGAAGCCGCCGACTTTTCCCTGTACTGGGAAGTATGGCACCGGGTAAAGGAACAGTTTTACGGCGACATCCCCGAACCGCCCCAGCCCACCTACGGGGCCATCCGGGGCATGCTGGAAACCCTCAACGACCCGTACACCGTCTTCATCGAACCGGACACCGCGGCCCACGAAAAGGCCCAGCTCGAAGGCCAGTTTGGCGGCATTGGCGCCTTTGTTCGCCAGGATGAACAGGGGCGGGTCATCCTGGAGCCGATGCGCGGCCAGCCGGCAGAAAAAGCCGGCATCCAGACCAACGACATCCTCATCGCCGTAGACGGCACCCCCCTCACCCCGGAAATGACCCTGGACGATATTGTCCTGCTCATCCGCGGCGAGGTAGGCACAGAAGTGGTCCTGACCGTCCAGCGGGAAGGCGTGGCCGACCCCATCGACATCACCGTGGTGCGGGCCATCATCGAAACCCCCAGCGCCTTCTGGCGTATCCTGGAAGAGGACCCGAACATCGGCTACATCCAGCTCACCTCCTTTACCGAACGGAGCAACAC
Source organism: Chloroflexota bacterium (assembly GCA_003694775.1). GTDB lineage: Bacteria > Chloroflexota > Anaerolineae > 4572-78 > J111 > J111. The sequence goes on from RFJV01000746.1 coordinate 3,736, forward strand.
CGAGCTGAACCAGGCCTTTGATGAACTGACCGACCAGGGCGCACAGGCCTTCATCTTCGACCTGCGCAACAACGGCGGCGGTCTGCTGGAAACCGCCATCGACGTTGCCAGCCAGTTCATCCGCTCCGGCGTCATTCTGCAGGAGCGCCGGAAAAACGGCGACGAAACCGTTTACCGGGCCAGAAGCGGCGGCAGGGCACTGGACCAGCCCCTGGTGGTGCTGGTCAACGGCGGTACGGCCAGCGCCAGCGAAATCGTCGCCGGCGCGCTCAAGGATTACGGGCGGGCCGTCCTGGTTGGTGAAAAAACCTTTGGCAAGGGAAGCGTCCAGCTCATTTACGAACTGTCCGACAAATCCCGTCTCCACGTCACCGTGGCCAAATGGTTTACCCCCAAAGGCAACGCCATCGACGGCGTTGGCCTGACCCCGGACATCGAAGTCCCCATCACCGAAGAGGACCGCACCGCGGGCCGCGACCCCCAGCTTGAGCGCGGCATCGCCATTTTGCAGGGCCAACTGCAGGATAAATAATGAAGAAACCGGTACAGATACTCATTCTGGCGTTGCTGTTGGCGGCAACAGCCGTGGCCGCCTTTTTTGGCGGCATGGCTTTTTCGGCTTCCCAGTACCGCCGTATTGGCCCCACCGCGGTGCTGACCACCGCAGGCACGGGCCAGCCTGCCTCCCCGCCCGATGTGCCGGCGGAGTTCAGCGTTTTTTGGGAGGCGTGGTCCTATCTGGAAGACCAGTTTTATGGCAACCCGCCGCCGGCCTCGGAGCGGGTGTATGGGGCCATCCGGGGAATGGTGGCCTCCTACGGCGACCCCCACACCGCCTGGATTGACCCCACCCGCGCCGCCATTATGAGCGAAAACATCAGCGGCAGTTTTGAAGGCATCGGCGCGACCATCCGCAAAGACGAAGCCGGCCGGCTCATCGTGGTAGACCCCATCCCCGGCTACCCGGCCTTCCAGGCCGGCCTGCGCCCGGACGATGTCATCCTGAAAGTAGACGGCCAGCCGGTAGACAGCCTGAGCCTGTACGAAGCCGTCCTGCTCATCCGCGGCCCCGCCGGCACAGAAGTCGTGCTGACCATCTTTCGCGAGGGCGAACCCCGGCCGTTTGAGGTGACCATTGTCCGCCAGAAAATCCAGATTGACGTGGTGCAGGCCGACCTGCTGGACAACGGTATCGGCTACATCCGGCTGACCCAGTTCAGCAAGGGCGCGGTCGAAAAGACCTCCCAGGCCGCGCAGGACCTGTTTGACCGGGGCGCGACCGGCCTGGTGTTCGACCTGCGGAGCAACCCCGGCGGCCTGCTTTCCGAGGCCGTCTCGGTGGGCAGTCTGTTTGTGGAAGATGGCGCGGTGGTCATCGAACGGCTCAAAGGCGGCGAGGAGAAGGTCTTTAAGGCCGAAAAGCCCCGCTTCCTGGGGCGCGATTTCCCGCTGGTCGTGCTGATAAACGGCGGAAGCGCCAGCGCCAGCGAAATTGTAGCCGGCGCGGTGCAGGACCACCACCGCGGGGTCATCATTGGCGAAACTTCCTTTGGCAAAGGCTCGGTTCAACTGCCGCACCGCCTGTCCGACGGCTCGGAACTGCGCGTCACCGTAGCCGAATGGCTTACCCCCAACCGCCGGCAGATTACCGGGCAGGGCATCCAGCCCGACATCGAAGTGACCCTGACCGCAGAAGACATTGAGCAGGGCCGCGACCCCCAACTGGACGCGGCGCTGGATTACTTACGGACACAGTGACCGGTATGGCAGACTCAAACATCAAAGTTGTAGCCACCAACAAAAAAGCGCGTCACGATTACCACATTGAGGACACGCTGGAAGCCGGAATTGTGCTCACCGGCAGTGAAATCAAATCGGTGCGGGCCGGGCAGGTCAGCCTGCGCGACAGCTACGCCGTCATTCGCAATGGCGAGGCCTGGCTGGTCAACGCCCATATTGCGGCCTACAAGCAGGCCAGCTACACCAACCACGAACCGCGGCGGGAGCGCAAGCTCCTGCTTCATCGCCGGGAAATCAACCGCCTGACCGGCAAGCTCCAGGAAAAAGGGTTTACGCTGATACCTTTGCGGATGTATCTCAAGGGCAGTTGGGCCAAAGTGGAGCTGGGCCTGGCCCGCGGCAAAAAGCTGTACGACAAGCGCCAGTCTTTGCGGGAGCGGGACGACCGCCGCCAGATTGAGCGGTCCCTGGGCCGCCGGCAAAAAGAGGGCTGGTAATCGTCTCCTCTCTGAAAATAAATGTTTACCCCGTAGGCGGGGCATCGGGATGCCCCGCCGGGGGATGATTCCAATCCCGCAAAAAGGCGGGTAGGGCGACATTAATGTCGCCCTACGGGTTTCCCTACGCAAATACAGTTCGCTCATGTGTAAAACAAGTGCTTATTATTGTAAGGGCGACCGGCCGGTCGCCCTTACAAAGCACGCGTACGATACATGAGCCAATACAGTTTCTGTAGGACAACTGCTAGCAGTTGTCCTACATTACACGAGAGGTATAATCA
>RFJV01000747.1 GCA_003694775.1 Chloroflexota bacterium
GAATTGGGGAGAGGGAAGGGGAGGGCTTTGCCGCCAGCGTCGCATCTACCCCTTGCAGGCGTTTCTCCACGCTCGCCAACCGTTTCTCACCCCTACTCAAAGCAGATTCCACCTTACTTAGACGAGGGCTTAACAGGATATACAGAAATACCCCTCCAACGGCAATCAGCACAACTACAATGACTGCCAGAAAAAACTTTTTTTCATCCAAAAACCAAAACTGCTCACGCCCCCTCCCGACGGAAGCAAACTCATCCAGCGTTTTATAGATGTCTGTTTCTTTTTCTTTCCACCCGTCGCCCAGTTTCTCTTTGATTTTCTGCTGGAGTTCCTCGGCGGAAGGAGAATTTTTCTGCCACCACCGGGCGATTTCCTTGAGTTTTTTGCGCTCGCTCTTTGTTAATGAAGATGACATCGGTTACATACTCCTTCCGGTCTGTCCGGTATTGCTCCCTGTCTTGTACTCCTTATACGTTTTGTACGCCTTCAAGGCCAGAGAAGGGGTTGCAAAGACACCAGGCTTTCTTATCGCTTGGGCCATTGCCTGGCGCAAGGATTCTTTGAGGGAGAAGGGGGCCCCTTTTTGATGCAGAAACTCGACAGTTTGTTCCACAAGCCGGGGAGATGCAATCTGCTTTTGTTCCCAACCCTTCTTCAATCCGTCCTCTTGTTCCCAGAGAGAATGCAACCTCTCATAGTCATCACGGGTATCCCGGAACGTTTTTTCCCACTCTCCCGGTTTCTCGACCTGTTCTTTCAACATCTTCTCTGCTTCTTCCAGAGATTGTTCTATTGTTTTCAATAATTCAGACGGTGTGCTACGATTCGGAAGCGGTGTTCCTTGATTACCCAGCCAGCCAAGAGAACGCCGGGCTTGCTCGATGTGTCCATCGAACCGGTTTTCCATTTCTTTCCATTTCTTCTCAATCGAAGTATGGAGATTGCTGATTTCCGGCGAGTCCGGGTCATACTGGTGAGCCAGTTCGATGCGCTGCCAGGCCCAGTACGCAAAAGGGGTTTGGTTTTCCTCTTGTGTCCAAACGGCATGCACCTGCCGGTACAGGATGGCCGCGTGCAAAAGATTATCCTGCCGGACGCGAAGCAAGGTTTGCACCCAGTCCGGCAATTCCGTTTCCGGCGTCAGGGCGAGGAAAAAGCGTATCTCGTCCAGCTTTTTTCGGGCCTCTGGACCATATTGCTCGTCTCCCAGAAATCGGTTGGCTTCTTCTCCGGAAGGGACCGTGCTTGGCCGGTCGTCAAAAGGAAGCGAAATTTGCCAGTCGTCCCAGGTTTTCCAATTCTTCCAGGCTTGCTGTATCTCATCTTGCAGGGTTGTTATATTGTTCCGGGCTTGCTGTACCCCCTTTTGCAGGACCTGCTTTTGCTGGTCAGCCAGTTGCTCAGCAAGTGATTGAGCAAGTGACTCAGCAAGTAATTTTCTCACTTCAGCCTCAAGTATTTCGAGTTCTTTCTTTGCCTCTTGTACTTGCGGAAACAGAGCACTCCACCCTTCATAGGTGGGACCATCCTTGTTCAATATTTCCAAAATCTCTCGTGCCTGGGCCAGGTAAGTGAGAGCAAGCTGGGGTTGAGTTTGCCGGTATTGTTTTGCTTGCCTCAGGAGTTGGTTACTGCGGTCTAACTGGTCTTGAAGACGGCGGGCTTCCGCCTCTTTCAGCTTCTGGCGGCGGGCTTTCGCCTCTTCCAGCCGCCGGCGCATTCGCTCAATTTCATCTTGGGAGAAGGTATCAGGCCACTTTTGGTGCAGGGCGTCGATTTCTTTTTTGGTGTTCTGCGCTTCAGCCAACGCTTGTTCATTCCCCAACTGGATACTGGTGATGCTTGCATAGAAATCAAACAGAAGTTCTATTCCCCGTGTACGCACCCGCTGGCGGAGGCCTGCCCGCAGTTCCTCGACCCGCGCAATGTCGCTTTCCACTTCCTGACGGCGGCGGTAAAATTCAGGGCCGGAGGGGTATTGTTCTTTAACCTCTTGAAGCTGAGTCAATATCTTATTCAACTCGTCATCTAGATTCCGAAGGTCTTCCGCCTGACCGGTTTTCATCATCCACTGAAACTTTTCCTCCGCCTTCCGGAGAGCTTGCCAGGCTTGTTGCCGCTCCTCGGCGATTGGAAGAAGGTCTTTCTGAATAGAGTGACCGTAAATGTCTGTGATACCCAGCTCAAGAAGTTTATTTAAAACCTGACACTCTGTTGTTTCTGAACTTTGTACAGCCCAAGGATATTCGCCTGTGTGATTCATCATCAATGCCTCCGGCAACCAGGTTTAAAAATTGGCAATGCGGCCTTCCTCTTTCCTCCTCAATAGCGTTCCAGATAATAAGCGACCTCCTGCCAGCGCTTTGTGTATTTCTCCCTCTGTTCTGCTATCTTTTCTGGCTTCAACGCTTCTGGCCACGGTTGTCCGATGAGTTTAGCCAATCGAACACCGTTTTCGGCCTGAGGGTAAAGTTGAGACAAAAATTCCACCTGCTTTTGCAGGTCCGGCAGGGTGGTTGGTTCTTCGAGGGGGAGGGATTGCTGAAGCTCCTTCTCCAGATTCTCCAGTTTCTTTTCGAGACTGTTCTGTATTTCGGTATCGTTCGGAAAAGCCCGCCGGTATGTCTCCAGCACAGGCAGGGAATCCATACCGGTAATCCGGGCGCGTAAATCATTCCGCCGGTTATCAAGACGCTCCTGGAAGGCTTCACGGGCGTCTGCCAACCTCGTTTTTTCTTCTGCGGACAGATGGCCCTGCAGTGCTTCCCACCTGTCATAGAGCCGCTTCAGGTGGGGAATTAGCTCTAAGGGAGGGTCTTTCCGCGCCTTGCTTTGCCGCCAGGTTTCTTCGGCTTCTACCAGGCCGCGTAAGGCATCCAGCACAGGGTCCGCCGGGTGGTCGTGTCGGGCGGATTGAATCTGCCAGAGTGTTTGACGCCAGGCTTCCAGGGAATCGTCTCCACCCAGCCGGCCCAGGCTCTCCCGAACCGTTTCGATGAGGTTTTCTGCCCCGGACAAAATATGCTCGATTTCCTCGGCCTCCGGAGTTGGGTCGCTGTAAAGCATATCCAGACGTTCACAGACGGCTTCGCCCAGTTCCTGACGACGTTTCAAGACTTCCTGAAACAACCTGCCAGCCTCGGCATAGTGTCCTTCATCCCGCTTCTGCCGGGCGAGGTACAGAGCCAACCGGTAGGCGGCCTCATGCCACAACCGTTTGTGAATTTCTTTCCATACGGATGTTTCGTCTTTGGCTTCCCCTCTCAGCTTGCTGACGAAGGTTTCATCCAGAGGGGATGTTTGCGTCTCTACCTCATCGGGCTGGTCATGAGCAAAGATAGCTTCGCTCTTTTCCCAAAGCGGTTTAACCATCTCTTGAGAAGCAGACGTGCGGGCGGCTACGCCGAATATAAGGGCCAGCCGGTCTAGGTGGAGCCACATTGCCGGATGGTAAGCATACACACTCTTTATCTGTTCTGCTTCGTGCCTGGCTTCCTGCCATCGCTGTAGGGAGCGGGCTTCTCGCAGGGGGTCGGAAGGCGCAGAGAAGATTTTCCGCCGCAGTTGGTTGTGTCTCCTTGTCAGGTTGGGAGGTGGTTGCTCTCCCCAGGTTTCCGTCCGCACCCGCATCACGTCTGCCGCATTGAAGGCGTCCTCCAGGGATAACCGGTCATTTTCTGCCTGCATCCATAATTCTTCCGCCGGCATTTTCCACAGAGTGATTGCCTTCCCCAAATCATCGAGCAGGTTCTCTGCCTGGGTGTAGCGATGTGCCGGGTCGAAGTGGAGCAGTTTTGCCAGTATCTGGCGGGTAGGGTGCGAGAGGGTTCCCCAGAGTTTGTGGCGAGGCAGGGGGTCCTTCAACCGCGCTTCGGAGCCGCGGTGGAAGCGAGGGTCTTCTCCCAGCAGGAGGCGGTACCAGAGAAGGCCAAAGCGAAAGAGGTCGTATTTTACTGCTTCCGCGGTTTTTTCTGCCGTGACGTTCCAGTCCAGCACCATCAAACTGCCGGGTGGTGCTTCCTGAAAGCGGCGCAACTCCTCCCGACTGCCGGTGCGTATTTCATAATCCTGCTTCCAGCGCAGGTCGGCCAGCTTGCGGTCGGCGCAGGTCAGGCCGGCGGCGTGGAGGATGGTCAGCATGTGCGCGTACTGGCGGGCAATTTCCAGAGCCAGCGGTTCCGGCAGGTGCAGACCCTGGTATTGCAGGGTCAGGTCATGCACGCCTATACCGGGCACCAGTTCCTGGGCCAGGATGAGATATTCCTCCGCCCCAATCCAGGTTGGTTGCAAGCTGTCGCCCGGCGGGGCCAGGACGCGGGGGAAGTAGTGGGTACCGCTTCTCTGCTCCGCCTGCTCCAGCTTCCGCAGATTGGCGAACTCCTGGCGCAGGGCGTCCTGCCACTGCGCTTCCGGCCGGGCTATCTTGATGGCGGCCTGCTCGTCCATCCGGTCTGGATTCACACCCAGAAAGACAACTGCCGTCGCCCCGCCGCCCAGCAGTTTTTCCAGACGGTATCGGTTCTGGCCTAGCGAGATGACCCGACCGAGAAGCGCATCAATACTGCTCATTGTTCTCCTCACTGTCCACGTGTATTTTGATGGCACATCTTGGAATCTTGTCTCACTATAATTGTATCTCAGCCGTCCACGAATAGAACACGAATGCACGAATAACTAACGCCGCGGGCGTGCCGGTAAATGGGACGACATTAATTTAATGTCATCTTACTGCAAAAGAGAAGTGGTTCAGCCCGGCATTTTTGAGGCCGGGCCAACTGTTTCACCCGGCCCGATACGGTGCGAATTTACGGCCTGTCCCTACCGGGGGGACGAAAAGCCGCCGGCCATTCGCGTACCTGTCCCCGGTAGGGGGTTCGTGAAAAATTCGTGGATGGCCGGGCAACAGGAAAAGTCTCATTTAACACGAATGTGAACAGCACATTCTTTGTAATCCATAAATTGAGTATAGTTGCTATCTTCTTTGTACAACTGGGCTAGCAACCAGATAGAGCTGCTACTGAGGATAGGACTGTTTGCGGGTATGGAAGAAGGATAACATCCCTTGCCCGAAAGCGGTTGTGGAGTCGGTTGTGGAGTCGATTCAGGAGATACTGGTTTCCACGCCGTGTCTTCTCCCGAGGGAAGGGACGAAGAGGAATAGAAAATCAGGTATTGAATGTAGCCCTCTGCAACAGCATTTTCTGTTACACACAATTGGATAGGAA
>RFJV01000748.1 GCA_003694775.1 Chloroflexota bacterium
CTGAAAAGTTCAGTTCACGTTCAACATTGTAACGGTTTCCGGTTCAGCGTCAAAATTGGTAGAACGAATTTGAGACATCTTTGCCCCGTCTTCCGCGGGAGGGCTTCAACGGCCCGTGTGGTGGGATGTTAAAAACCGCCCCCTGACACTCCGCTGATATAGACAATTTTATCGGGTCCGGGTAGAATTATAACAATTCTAACCATTGTCGATTGGACGATTACGAGAGTGCGACTATGGAAGTTCCAACCCGGCCAAATCGGGCCGGTCTCACCCCTGAGTTCACACGAGCCGTCATCCCCCAGTTACGTCTCCCCTCTGCCGAAGAACAGACCCCGGAAAATATAAAAGAACTTTTGCAACTCTTCCGCTTGATTTTGGATAACATTCCCCAGGCAGTTTTTTGGAAAGACCGCGACTCGGTTTATCTGGGATGCAACCGAAATTTTGCTATTGACGCTGGCGTTGAGATCCCAGAGGAGGTGGTCGGTAAAACAGATTTTGACCTGGCCTGGACCACCGAACAGGCGCGGACCTACCGCGAAATGGACCGGCGGGTCATAGAAAGCGGCGAGCCGCAATACCATATTGTTGAGACGTTGACTTTGCCTGACGGTAAAACTATCTGGGTTGAAACTAACAAGGTCCCTCTGTTCGATGCGGATAACAATGTTATCGGTATTCTGGGGACGTATCGAGATATTACCGGGCGCAAGCAGGCTCAGGAGGCACTACGCGAGTCGCAGCAGATGTTGCAATTGATAATGGATAACATCCCGCAGGCCATCTTCTGGAAAGACCGCAACTCGGTGTACCAGGGATGTAACCGTAATTTTGCCATCGATGCCGGGGTGGGCGCGACGGAAAATATTGTGGGCAAGACCGATTACGACCTCCCCTGGACCCGGGAGGAGGCAGACTGGTATCGCGAGGTTGACCGGCAGGTGATGGAAACCGGCATCCCCCAGTACCATATCATCGAAACCCAGTTCCAGGCCGACGGCAAGAAAGCCTGGGTGGACACCAACAAAATCCCGCTCCATGATGCCAATGGAAATGTCGTTGGTATTTTGGGGACGTATGAGGATATTACAGAACGCAAGCAAACCGAAGAAGCCCTGCAACGGGCGCACGCGGAGCTGGAACAGCGGGTCAAGGAGCGCACTGCCGAACTATCCGCGGCCAACGCCCAGTTGAAACAGGAAATTCACGAGCGTAAACTGTTGCAGGCCATCGAACGGGAACAGCGAACTCTGGCCGAGGCTCTGCGCGATACCGCAGCCCTACTCAACAGCACGCTCGACCTGGATGAAGTTCTGGACCGCATCCTCTCGACCATTGGCCGTGTTGTTCCCCATGATACCGCCAGCATCATTCTGGTTGAGGATGATATGGCGCGTATGGTGCGTTTCCGCCAGCGAGGCAAAGATGTTTTTCAAACTCGCGACCTGCGCCGGCGATTTCCGCTGGAAGATTGGCCCAACCTGCGCCAGATGATAGAAACCAAAGAACCGTTGATTGTCCAGGAGTCGCGCCGGTCTTCGGATGGAGGACGGTGGACAGAGGACAACTGGGTACGGTCGTACCTGGGCGCGCCTATTCAGATAGAAGATGAGGTCATTGGTTTTATCAACCTCAACAGCGCCACGCCGGGTTTCTTTACCCCCCTCCATGCCGAACGGCTACAGGCTTTTGCCGACCAGGCCGCGATTGCTATCCAGAATGCCCGGCTCTACGAGCGCGCCCAGGAACTGGCCGCCCTGGAAGAACGTCAACGACTGGCCCGCGACCTGCACGATGCGGTCAGCCAGACCCTCTGGACGGCTAGCCTGATGGCCGATGTACTCCCCACCCTCTGGATTGAAGACCGCGCCGAGGGCGAACGAGTTCTGCAAAAGTTTCAGCGATTGACTCGCGGCGCGCTGGCAGAAATGCGCACCCTGTTGCTGGAATTGCGCCCGGCGGCTCTGGTCGAAGCCAAGCTGGATGACCTGCTGCACCAGCTTGCCGAAGCTATGATGAGTCGGAAAAAAATAGATGTCTCGCTTTCGGTAGAGGGTGAATGTTCTCTGCCGGCCGAGGTACAGGTGGGATTGTATCGTATTGCTCAGGAAACGCTGAATAATATCGCCAAGCATTCCCGGGCCACCCACGTGTCTGTTACGTTGCAATGCGCGACCGGGCGGGTCAACCTGCAAATCAGCGATAACGGCCGCGGGTTTGAACCAACCCGACTTCCACCGGAGCGGTTGGGGTTGAGTATTATGCGTGAGCGGGCCGAAGCCATCGGTGCCGATTTGCAGATTGCCAGCGAAATCGGCGCGGGAACCCAGATATCTATTGTCTGGCCTGGCGACAAAAAGCGGGCCGGATTGGACGCGCCAGAGAAGGTGAGACCAGCATGATGAGTCAAGAAAATCGCATCCGGGTATTGATTGTTGATGACCATGATATGCTGCGTGAAGGGTTGCATGCCTTTCTGAAAGCCTTTCCGGACTTGCAGCTGGTCGGCGAGGCCGCCAGCGGGGTAGAGGCCGTCCGATTATGCCGGGAGCTTAACCCCGATGTAGTGCTGATGGACCTGGTGATGCCGGAAATGGATGGTGTGACAGCCATCCGCCTCATTCATCAGGCTCAGCCAGCGGTTAAAATTATTGCCCTGTCCAGCTTTGGCGAGGATGAACTGGTCTGGTCGGCGTTGAATGCGGGCGCAACCAGCTACTTGCTCAAAAATATCTCAGCGGACAGATTGGCCAAGGCGATTCGCGCCACCAGGGCGGGTCTGCCGACTCTGGCTCCGGAAGTTACCCATGCCCTTGTTGACGGCGACGTGCAATCTTTTTCTCCTGCCGCCGAATTGACCCCGCGTGAACTCGAGGTCTTACAACTACTGGTAGAAGGACTGACGAACACGGCCATTGCCCAGAGACTCAACCTCAGTAAGTTTACCGTAAAAAACCACGTTAGCAGTATTCTCTCCAAATTGGGCGTTGCCAGCCGCACCGAGGCGGTCAGCCTGGCGTTAAAACACAATATAGTCCATACGGACTAGTCCAAAGTTCCCCCTCAAAATCCCCCTCTCTGCTCATGTCCGGGCCAAAATAATCTTGTATTCTAAGAAATGGATGTTTATAGACATTTCTGCAAGTTCTTTTCTAATCCCCTGACCAGGCGATGACACGCGCTGCAGAAATCGCTTACCTCACCAATAGATGACCGCATATGTAGCACAAATTTGAATATTTACAAGGAGGTAATATGTCAAAGACGATTTTGGTTATTGGAACCCTTGATACCAAAGGGACGGAATTTGCCTACGTGCGCGACCTTATCACCGGGCGAGGGCACAAAGCCCTGGTCATGGATACGGGCGTTGGCATTGTGGGAAAGCCGGCCTTTGAGGCCGACATCCGCGCCGAAGAAGTGGCCGCCGCGGGCGGCGGCTCGCTGGCGGAGATGCAAGAAAAGCGCGACCGCGGAACCGCACTGGAAATCATGGGCAAAGGGGCCAAAGAACTGGCGCTGAAGTTACACGCCGAAGGAAAAATTGACGGCGTTATCAGCCTGGGCGGCTCCGGCGGCACCTCGATTGCAACAACCGCGATGAAGGCGCTCCCTGTTGGTTTTCCCAAGGTCATGGTCTCCACAATGGCCTCCGGCGACGTATCCCCTTATGTGGACGTCAAAGACGTCACTATGATGTATTCGGTGGTGGACGTTGCCGGTTTGAACCGGCTATCGCGGCAGATTTTTGCCAATGCAGTCGGCGCAGTGTGCGGCATGGCAGAGCAGACCGTTCCGGCAGGCGAGGATAAGCCGCTTATCACTGCCACGATGTTCGGCGTGACCACGCCATGCGTCAACGCGGTGCGTGAAAAGCTGGAGGCGAACGGCTACGAAGTGCTGGTCTTTCATGCCACCGGTAGCGGCGGGCGAGCAATGGAATCGCTGATTGAAGCCGGTTTTATTGCCGGGGTGGCAGACATTACCACCACCGAATGGTGCGATGAACTGGTCGGCGGGGTGTTATCCGCGGGGCCGAATCGCCTGGAAGCCGCGGCGAAGGCCGGGATTCCGCAGGTGGTTTCGCTGGGCGCGCTGGATATGGTCAACTTCGGCGCAATGGATACCGTTCCGGAGAAATTTAAGGACCGGTTGCTCTACAAACATAATCCCAGCGTTACCCTGATGCGTACCATCCCCGAAGAAACGGCCCAATTGGGCAAAATTATCGCTGAAAAGCTGAATCAGACAACCGGCCCCACCGCCCTGTTTGTCCCCTTAAAGGGCGTCAGCATGATTGATGCGGAAGGGCAGCCGTTCTATATGCCGGAGGCGGATGAGGCTCTGTTCCAGGCTATCCGGGACAATCTGGACACGTCTAAAGTGGAACTGATTGAACTGGATATGCATATCAACGACCCTGAATTTGCCGAGGCTATGGCAAATCGGTTATTGGAAATGTTGAAAAGTCACCAATAAATAAACGGAGGGTGTAAAAATGCCTTTTATTACCAGAGATGAAGCGTTAAAACGTTTAAAAGCTCAGGTAGCCGCCGGCAAGCCCATCATCGGGGCCGGCGCAGGGACCGGAATCTCCGCCAAATTTGCCGAACGGGGCGGAGTTGACCTGATTATTATTTACAATTCCGGTCGTTATCGGATGGCAGGCCGGGGTAGCCTGGCCGGGTTGCTGCCCTATGGCGACGCGAACGGCATCGTTGTCGAGATGGCCAGCGAGGTGTTGCCTGTGGTGCAGGAC
>RFJV01000749.1 GCA_003694775.1 Chloroflexota bacterium
AGGGTGTCCTTCAGGTCCTTGATGAGGTTTTTTATCTGGCGGTTCACCTTGCGTACCGGTTCGCTTTTTTTGCGCAGGGCTTCCGGATTTTTGCTGTAAAGTACAATTGGTTTTACGGCCATTGCTGTTCCTGTGAAAATAGTTTGTGAGTTGGTGAGTTGGTGAGTTGGTGAGTTTAGGGTTGCTCCCCTGCTCCTTGAAACTACTTTTTAATACCGCTGTGGTGTACCCCTTACCCTTGCTACCTTGCTACTTTGCTACCTTGCTACCTTGCTACCCTGCCACCTGCTACTTTGCCCCCCTCACACCACAAACCCCTGTCCGGGGGCCGGAATGTGGACTTCCGGGATACCCTGGGCCTTCATATCTTTGGCCAGGGTTTGGGCGGCTTCCAGTTCGCCGTGAACCAGAAAGACCTTCTGCGGGTTGCCCCGTTCCTGCGCCGTCCTCAGCCAGTTGAGCAGGCCGTTGTGGTCGGCGTGGGCAGAGTAGCCATCAATTTTGACCACCCGCGCCCGGACCGGATACTCCTCGCCAAAGATGGGCACCACCGGCTGACCCTCCAGAATTTTGCGGCCCAGGGTGTGTTCGGCCTGGTAGCCGACAAACAGAATGGTGTTGCGGGGATTGGTGATATTGTTCTTCAGATGGTGCAGTATCCGCCCGGACTCGCACATCCCGGAGGCGCTGATGATGACCGCCGGTTTCTGCAGGTCGTTCAGGGCTTTGGATTCTTCTACATCGCGAATATAAGTGACGCATTCAAAGCCAAACGGGTCGTGGCTGTCGATGGAATTCATAAAGTCGATGGTCTCCCGGTCGTACACCTCTGGGTGCAGGCGGAAAATGTCGGTGGCATTGACCGCCAGCGGGCTGTCGACATAAATATCGATGTCCGGGATTTCGTTGTTTTCCAGCAGTTGGTGCAGGGCGTAAACAATTTCCTGCGTTCGGCCTACGGCAAAGGAAGGGATAATCACCTTGCCGTTTTGGGCGCAGGCTTCCAGGACGGTCTGCTTGAGCTGGGCGCGGGCGTGTCCGGGCGATTCGTGGTAGCGCCCGCCGTAGGTGCTTTCCATGATGATAATGTCTGCCCCGTCGATGGGTTGGGGGTCGCGCAGAATGGGCAGGTTTTTACGCCCGATATCGCCGCTGAAGACCAGCCGCTTGTGCTTGCCGTGGTCGTCGATATCCAGCACCACAGAGGCCGAGCCGAGCATATGGCCGGCATCCCGGTACCGTACTTCCACACCGGGAACCGGCTGAAACGGGCGGTCGTAGGAAAGTGAATGGAAAAGGGGCAGGGATTCCAGCGCGTCGGCGCGGGTGTAGAGCGGTTCGAACAGCTTCTTTCCCTGCCGGGCGCGGCGTTTGTTGACATACTTCACGTCCGATTCCTGGATGTGGGCCGAGTCCAACAGCATAATGGCGCACAGGTCACGCGTCGCCGAAGTGGCCCAGATGGGGCCGCGGTAGCCCCGCTTGACCAGGGTAGGCACGTTGCCCGTGTGGTCGATGTGGGCGTGGGAGAGAATCAGGGCATCGATTTCCGACGGGTCAAAAGGAAAGTTCCGGTTGCGCTCAAAGGCTTCTTTGCGGCGGCCCTGATACAGGCCGCAGTCTAACAAAATGTTGTAGCCGTTCACCCGCAGACGGTGCATCGAGCCGGTGACGGTCTGGGCCGCGCCCCAAAATTCCAGTTCCATGGTGACATCCTTTCCCGGCGAATTCAGCAGACGGGTAAATTATAGCCTATCTGCCCGGAGATTACAACCGGGATTTCAACTGTTTCTGGCTAGTAATCTGTTTTGTAATGTTAATAGATTATCCTGATAGTGCAACCAGGCTCCGATGTCAGCAAACTGGCAACCCCCATTGAGCCAAACATCCTGGAGCCTGGTTGCTATTTTTCCCCTGGAGAGACTCCGCGGTACAAACTCAGATGCTTGCCGGCATTGCCGGCGGTGCGGCG
>RFJV01000750.1 GCA_003694775.1 Chloroflexota bacterium
ACTGCTGCGCGACGGCGGCGCGTCGGAAGTGCACGTCCGGGTCTCATCGCCGCCCATCAAGCACCCCTGCTTTATGGGGGTCGACATGGCAACCTACGACGAACTGATTGCCCACAACTACACTCTGGATGAAATCTGCCGCAAAATCGGCGCAGACAGCCTGGCCTATCTGTCCATCGAAGGGATGATGCGGGCCGTCGGCGCGATTGCCGAGGACGACACCGTGCTGGGCTACTGCAACGCCTGTTTTACCGGCAGTTATCCCATTCCCCTGGTCGAGCAGACCGATAAACATTCTCTGGAAAAGGTGTTTGGCTCATGAAAATTCTGGTTGTTGGCGGGGGCGGCCGCGAGCACGCCCTGGTATGGAAGCTGGCCCAGTCCGGGCAGGTCGAACAGATTTTTACCGCGCCCGGCAACGGCGGCACAGACAATCCGGCGCAGAACTGGGCCAATGTGCCGGCAGACCGCCCGCCGGCGGTATTTGCCCAGGCTGAGCAGGTCGACCTGACGGTGGTGGGGCCAGAAGTGCCCCTGGCCAAAGGTATAGTGGACGACTTCCAGGCCGCGGGGCTGACCATCTGGGGCCCCAGCCGGGCCGCGGCCCGCATTGAGGCCGACAAGGCCTTTGCCAAGTCTTTTATGGAGCGGCACGGCATTCCCACCGCCCGGTACGCCGCCTTTACCGATTTTGAAGCGGCCCGACGCTACCTGCGGGCACAGGACGGACCGGTGGTCATCAAGGCCAGCGGGCTGGCCGCGGGCAAGGGAGTGCTGATTCCGGAATCGCCGGAGGAGGCGGAAACGGCCCTGCGCCGGGTGATGGTGGAGCGGGAGTTCGGCGCGGCCGGCGAGGTGGTGGTCATCGAGGAGCGGCTGTCCGGGCCGGAGGTGTCGGTGCTGGCCTTTTCCGACGGCGAGCACCTGGCCCTGATGCCGCCAGCCCAGGACCACAAGCGGGCTTACGACAACGACGCCGGCCCCAACACCGGCGGTATGGGCGCCTACGCGCCCGCGCCGGTCTGTCCCCCGGCCCTGCAGGAAGAAATCCGGCGCACCGTGCTCCAGCCGGCGGTGGACGGTCTGCGGGCCGAAGGCGCGCCCTATGTGGGCGTGCTCTACGCCGGGCTGATGCTGACCCCCCGCGGCCCCAGAGTGCTGGAGTTCAACTGCCGCTTTGGTGACCCGGAAACGCAGGTCATCCTGCCGCTCCTGCAAACCGACCTGCTGGAAATTATCGAACACAGCCTCAACGGAACGCTCCACCGCCTGCAGGTGCAGTGGCGACCCGCCGCGGCGGCCACGGTGGTGATGGCCTCCGGCGGCTACCCCGGTAGCTACCGCAAAGGCTACCCCATCGACGGGCTGGAGGAGGCCGCGGCGCTGGAAGGCGTTATTGTGTTCCACGCCGGTACGGCCCGCACCGCAGACGGGCGCATCGTCACTGCCGGGGGGCGGGTGCTGAACGTTACCGGCGTGGGCGACACGCTGACCCAGGCCCTGGCGCGGGCCTATGCCGGAGTCCGGCGCATCCACTTTACCGACGCCCACTACCGCACCGACATCGGCGCAAAGGCGGAGGTGCGGCCATGAGTTCCCGCTACGAACAGGCCGGGGTCTCCATTGACGCCGGACAAAAAGCGGTCGAGCTGATGAAAGCCGCGGTGTCGGCCACGCACGGGCCGGAGGTGCTGGCCGGCGTTGGTGCGTTCGGGGGGCTGTTCAGCCTGCCCCCCCGGCTGGCGGGCCTGGAACGTCCGGTGCTGGTCGCGTCCACGGACGGGGTGGGGACAAAGGTCAAACTGGCCGCGGCCCTGGGCCGCTACCGGAGCATCGGCCACGATATTGTCAACCACTGTCTCAACGACATCCTGTGCGCCGCGGCCGGGGTCAGACCGCTGTTCTTTCTGGACTACGTCGCCAGCAGTCGGCTCCAGCCGGAGATGGTCGCCGAAATTGTGACCGGCATGGCGGAAGCCTGCGAGCAGGCCAACTGCGCCCTGCTGGGCGGCGAAACTGCGGAAATGCCCGGTGTGTACGCGGCCAATGAGTTCGATGTGGTGGGGACCATCGTCGGCCTGGCCGACCAGGCCCGGCTGTTCCCCCGGCCCACCCTCCAGCCGGGCGACAAACTGCTGGGCCTGCCCTCATCTGGACCGCACACCAACGGCTACTCCCTTATCCGGGCCGTTTTTGCCGACACCCCCCTGGACGCAGAATTCGAGGGTATCGGCGTCCTGGGCGACGCCCTGCTGGCGCCCCATCGCTGTTATCTGGACGCGCTGTCGCGGCTGGAAGCGGCGGGAGTGGCGGTGCAGTCGCTGGCCCACATTACCGGCGGCGGTCTGGTGGAAAACCTGCCCCGCGCCCTGCCCGCGGGTCTGGCCCCGCGGCTGGACTGGCAATCGTGGCCCATCCCGCCCCTCTTCCGGCTGATTCAACAGCGCGGCGACGTGCCCGACGAAGAAATGCGCCGCGTCTTCAACCTGGGGGTCGGCATGGTGGCCGTCATCCC
>RFJV01000751.1 GCA_003694775.1 Chloroflexota bacterium
GAGGTTCAACAGCGAAGCAGTAACATTCAGTCTCTGCAGGCGTACGCGGCCCAGCTTCAGCAGGCCATTGAGGATGATGCCGCGGCTTACCAGAACCAGGTCGCCTCTCTGCAGGGCGGCATGCAGGAAACCGAAGCCCAACTGCGCCAGCAGATTGAAATGACCACCGCGGAACTGCAAACCGCCTACAATGAAATTGCCGCTCGACAGGCCGCCGCGGCCCTGGCCCAACAGCAGGCCGCTATGAACAGCGGTGGCGGTGGCGGCGGCGGTGGTGGTCACGATGATGACCGCCATCACGAGGAACGGGAACACGAAGACGACCACGACGACCACGATAAACACGAAAAGGATGACGATTAGTTAGCACCGGCAGGCAGTGGTTCGGAGAACCTGCTCCGAACCACTGCCCGGACAGGTGTTTGTATCCAGAATGAAAACCGGTAGGGGCGACCCACCGGTCGCCCACTACACCACAAGGGAGCCGTAACGATGACACCCAGAAAGTCTGTTCCAACCCGCAAACCCAAACAAACCAAACGAGCTCGCCGCTGGCTGAATCTGACCCTCTCTGCCGTCGGGCTGTCTGGCCTGGTAACGGCCTGCAGTGGGGTGGATGTCCGCCTCAACCCGGAAGCCAACGCCCAATCTCAACCTGCCAGCTCTGCCGCCCAACAGCCGCCCGCACCTGTCATTCTGCCCACCACCGTGCCGGTCAGCCTGCCCACGCCGACCCCTGTGCCGCCTACGTCTACTCCCACCCCAACGTTTACCCCATCTCCCACGTTGCCGCCGCCCCCTACCCCGACCCCTCTGCCGCCAGTTCAGAGCTGGCGGCCATCGGTACAGCCGCTCCCTACGCTGGCTCCTGTGCCGGTAGTCCCCAACGCGCCGGGTATCCCGTCGGGGAGTGCACCGGTTATCTACTCCCCGCCGGATGGGGTGGATGTGTTCGGCGGTACTATTCTGCGCTGGACTTTCTACGGCGAACTGGGGCCGGAAGAGTTTTTCGACATCCGCATCAAGCCCTATGGAAGCAACGACTCCGCCTTTGTCGACTGGACCCGCAGTACCGAGTACGAACTGCGTCCCTGGAGCGGCTGGAAGCCGGGGCTGTATACCTGGGAAATCGGCATTATTCGGGGATACTATGAACCGGATGGCTCCAAGCACTTTCTGGAAGATACGGGCCGCGTCAGCCAGCAGTTTCTGATTAAGTGGCAGGCCGCCGGTGGCGGCGGCGGTGGTGGTGGCGGCGGAAATGCCGCCACCGGTGGCGGAGGCGGCGGTGGCGGAACCGGCGGTGGTGGCGGCGGTGGTGGTGGCGGCGGCGCCTCTGGTGGTTCGTAGCCGGGGATAAAAATTTGTAGGGCGAAATTAATTTCGCCCTACATCAGACTATTTTATTATACAAGGAGGTTTTTTTAATAATGAAACGATATGTTCTATTGTCCTTTACCGGTTTAGTCATTCTGGCAGTTTTTGGCTTTATTGTGATTCAGTTTATTCCTGTTGCTCGCTACAACCCTGCGGTTCATACTGAACCGCCGTGGGATTCTCCGCAAACCAAGATGCTGGTAGAACGGGCCTGCTACGATTGCCACAGCAACCGTACCCAATGGCCCTGGTATTCCTACATCGCCCCTTTTTCCTGGCTGGTGGCCCATGATGTCAATGAGGGCCGGGCCGCGCTGAACTTTTCTTTGTGGAATCAGCCTGGCGGTGGTGAACTGATGGAGGAAGAAGCCTTTGAACATGAAGGGAATGAAGGGGCAGAAGAACTTATTGAGGTCGTTAGAGAGGGGGAAATGCCGCCTCCTTACTATCTGTGGACTCATCCCCAGGCCCGTCTGACACCGCAGGAAACTCAGGCCCTCATCCAGGGACTTCAGGCTACTTTTGGCCGGGCTAATCTGAGCAGAGTGTCTCAATAGTTCTGCCGGGCATGGTGCTGGCCGGTCCTGGTGAATATCTGTAAGACAATGTTAATTTTGTACTGCACCCATACTTTATCTGCAGGGGGGTATCATGAAATATATTAAAGTGCTGTTTATTTTGTTGGTGTCGAGTCTGTCGTTAATTCCCGTTCTGGCGTATGCCGATAGTGACGGTCCGGAATGGCGAGGAGTGATAACCCAATGGCCGGGGAGCGCTGGGCCGGGGCTGTGGGTGATTGGCGGAGTCTCTTTTCAGGCTACAACCGGTACATTTTTTGAACAAAATCACGGCGGGTTAACCGTTGGTGCCTGCGCCGAGGTAAAATACTATTCGGTGAACGGCGTAAACTATGCCACATCCATCAGCTCCGAGAGCAGTTATTACTGCGGCCAGAGCGGTGGCGGCTACGGCGACGGTGATAACGATGGTGGCGGAAGCGAGGGAAGCCGCTACGGTATCCTGCAGAGCTTTACCACGCCGGGCAGTGCCGGCCCCTGGGTTATCGGTGGAACAACATTTTATGCTACCGCCAGCACTCGTTATGAAATGGATGATGGAGGATTCACCACAGGCGGATGTGTTGAATACACCTTTGTTTCCGGCAGTAATCGCTTGCTGGAAGTAGGGTCTGAGCCGGCGTATAAATGCAGTGGTGGAAGCGGCCCTACGCCAGGGACTTCGTACAGCCATATTTACGGCGTTCTGAACAGCTTCCCTTCCGGCACGTTGGTCGGTACGTGGGTGGTCAGCGGAACTGCTTATACCGCTTCCAGCACGACCCACTTTGAACAGAAACACGGCCCATTTTTTGTCGGGGCGTGTGTGGAGGTGAAGTATACCGGGCTGAACAGCGCCGTAGAAATCAGCACCGAGGACAGTTATAAATGTATGTTGAGCGGCGCACCCGTCTCCGACATCGAAACAAAATTTGCCGGTATCATTACCGCTGTACCTGCCGGTTACACCGGTCAACCCCAGTTTGCCGGCCAGTGGACCATTGGAGGCCGGGCCATCACCAGCGACCTGACCACCCGGCTCAGCAGTGAACACGGGCCCCTGGCCCTGAATGCGTGCGCCGAGGTGGAGGTCAACAGCGCCGGTTTTGCCACCGAAATAAAAACAGAACGTCCTTACAAATGCGGCACGGCCACCTACCACAATTCCGACTTTGGTGATGCCGTAGAAGTTCCCACCGGCTACCGCGGTGTCTGGATAATTCGCGATACGGATGGCATCACCAAAACTTATCACGCGGACGGCGATGCCGAAATTCCGGATTCCTCCTACAACCCCGGCAGTTGTGTGCATGTTGAATACTACATCCTCAACGGCGTCCACCGCATCCGCAAGATAGAAAATGATGACCCGGCCCGGTGCAGTAACAGCGGCCAACCTATCAATACCGCCATTACCCGTGTCTATGCCGTGGTTGATGGAGTGGCGGGCAATCTCTGGACGGTCGGTGGAGTGCAGTATCAGCAAACCGGCACCACAGTGGTGGAGAACAATCCACAAGTGGGAGATTGTGTAAAAGCCACCTATACGGTGGGAACCACTCCACCCTATACCCTGCTGAAGCTGGAAAAGGAAGATGCCTATAAATGCCAGGTCAGCCAGTCAGTCCCCACTCCGGAGTATAAGCATTACGGCACAATTGAGGCTCTGCCGGTAGGCTTTTCTCCCACCTTGACGACCACCTGGATAGGGGACTGGAAAATCGGCGGAATAACCTATAAAACCGATGCCTCAACCAGTTTTCGGCAGGAATACGGTTTCTTTGCGGTGGGTAGTTATGTAGAAGTCAAATACATCACTGCCGGCGGTATATTTACCGCTACCCGGATTGAAACCCACGTTGCCCCTGGTGCAGGCAGAAAGTATGTGGGCGGTATTTTAACCGACCGGCCGGATTCCAACGGTAACGGACAGGTGGATGATTGGGATGACTGGGTGGTGAACGGGACGACGTATCCCTCGGACCCGAATATCGAAATCGGCGACCTGTCGGGACAGGTGAGTTTGAATGCCGCGGGGATGTCGGCTGTGGCCACCCCCTCAACCGGGCAGGCCGTCTTGCTCCAGATTTATCGCGGCACCGATGGCCAGGATTATGTCATTGCCGCCGCACCGGCCCAGAGTACTTATCTACCTGTTATCTTCAAATAAAAGCTGTAGCTGTTCAGCGGGGGTGTCCGGAATTTCAGAAATTCTGGACACCCCCTGTTCAGGGATAAGGTGCGGCACACGTGTGCTGGCTGTATCTACTTCTTTTAAGCAAAATTCGCAACCCCACCCCGGCGGTGGGGTTTTTTTGTAGGGATAACGGCCATATTACTTTGCCTCCCCCTCATTTGATGGTATACTCCAACCCTGTTGGTGAATTTTGGCGCAGAAAAACAGACGCCCTTCCGCCTTCATCCTTCATCCTTACAGGAGGTGTGCATGTCAACCCCAAGAAGCTACCATTCCGTGGTGCTGGTCAAACAGGTTCCCGACACCCACCACGTCACCGGCGAGGTGATGAAGAAAGACGGCACCATGAACCGGGCCGCCCTGCCGGCCATCTTCAACCCCGAAGATTTGAACGCCCTGGAAATGGCCCTGCAAATCAAAGACCGGTACGGCGGCACTGTCACCGTGCTGACCATGGGGCCGCCAAAGGCCGCCGAGGTGCTCCGCGAATCCCTCTACCGCGGCGCCGACCGGGTCATCCTGCTGACCGACCGCCGCTTTGCCGGGGCCGACACCCTGGCCACTTCCTACGCCCTGGCCTGCGCCATCAAAAAAATCGGCCCCTTCGACTTTGTTTTTGCCGGCCGGCAGGCCATCGACGGCGACACCGCCCAGGTTGGCCCCCAGACCGCCGAGAAGCTCGGCATCCCCCAGATAACCTATGCCGAAGCCATCCTCAACCTGGACGGCGACACCGTGACCGCCCGCCGCGTGTTCGACCTGGGCGCAGAAGTGGTTCAATGCAAGCTCCCCTGCCTGATAACCGTGGTCGGTACGGCCAACCGGCCCCGACCCGCTTCCGCCCGCCGGCGCATCCAGTACAAGCTGGCCGCCGCCCCAATGGAGTACAAGGACCTGCTCCGGCGCTGGCCCGAATTTGAAACCGAAGAAGCCCTGGACCAATACCTGGCCGCCCGCGGCCTCAAAATCCCCGTCTGGACCGCGGACGACATCGACGCCGACCTCTCCCGGCTGGGGCTGGCCGGCTCCCCCACGCAGGTCTACAAAGTCAACTTTGTGGTGCTGGAAGCCAAAGAAAGCAAAGAAATCCCCCCCACCCCCGAAGGCATCCAGTCCCTGATTGATGAACTCATCGAAGAATACGTCGTCGGATAAGGAAGAGATGCCAAAATGAACAGCAGTAGAGACGTTTGGGTTTTTATTGAACAGGAAGGCGGCAAAATTGCCGATGTCAGTCTGGAACTGCTGGGCAAGGGCCGCCATCTGGCCGACCGCCTGAACAGCGAACTGGTCGCCCTGGTGTGCGGCTACCGCATCGACCATCTGGCCGAGCCGCTCATCCACTACGGCGCAGACCGTGTCCTCCTGGCCGACCACCCGGAGCTGGAGCTGTACCGCACCCTGCCTTACGCCCGTGTGGCCATCAACCTGGTGCAGGAACGACAGCCGTACATCTTCCTGGTTGGGGCCACGCCCATTGGCCGCGACTTTGCCCCCCGCGTTGCCAGCGCAGTCCGGGCCGGCCTCACCGCCGACTGCACCGACCTGCAGATTGGCGATTACGAGTCAAAGAAGGAGGGCAAGGTTTACCACGACCTGCTTTATCAAATTCGACCTGCCTTTGGCGGCAACCTCATCGCCACCATCGTCAACCCCAACATGCATCCCCAGATGGCAACCGTCCGCGAGGGCGTAATGCGCAAGGCCGAGCCAGACCCTACCCGCCAGGGGCTGGTCGAACAGATTGAGCCGGCGTTTGAACCGGAAGACTTTGCCCTGCAGGTGGTCAGCCGCGAAACCAGAGAGTCGACCGTAAATCTGAAGGACGCGGCCACCATTGTGGCCGGCGGCGGCGGGGTGAAAACGCCGGACGATTTCAACCTCATCAAGGACCTGGCCCACGCCCTGGGCGGCGAGGTCGGCGCGTCGCGGGCCGCGGTAGACGCCGGCTTCATCTCACGCGAGCACCAGGTGGGACAAACCGGCACCACCGTCCGGCCCCGGCTGTACGTGGCCGCGGGGATTTCCGGGGCCGTCCAGCACCGGGCCGGGATGGACAAGTCGCACAAAATCATTGCCATCAATACCGACCCGCACGCCCCCATCTTCGATATTGCCCATTACAAGATTGTCGGCGACCTGCGCAAAGTTCTGCCGATGATGATTGACGCCCTGCGCGCCAAAGCCAAGTAGTCAGAACAGGAGTCGGAAAACCAATGGTTGATAACTTTTTTCTGGATAATCACGACCTCCAGTTTCATCTGGACCAGATAGACCTGCGGGAAGTGGTCGAGGTCAAGGAAAAGGGGTTCAGCTACGCCCGCCAGTACCCCACCGCCCCCCGGCATTACGAAGATGCCAGAGATAACTACCGCCTGCTCCTGGAAGTGCTGGGCGACGTGAGCGCCAACGTCATCGCCCCCCGCGCCGCCGACGCCGACCGCGAGGGCGCCCGGTTCAAGGATGGCAAGGTCACGTATGCCCAGGCCACGCAGGAAGCTGTTGCCGCCCTCAAACAGGCCGAGCTGATGGGAGTGATGCTTCCCTGGGAGTACGGCGGAATGAACCTGCCGGAAACCATCTACCAGATGATGGTGGAAATCGTCTCCCGCGCCGAGGCCGGGCTGATGACCATCTTTGGTCTGCAGGAGATTGCCTCTACCATCAACGAGTACGGCAGTGAGGAGCAGAAGGCCAGTGTTCTGCCCCGCTTTGCCCGCGGGGAGGT
The DNA here is from genome assembly GCA_003694775.1 of Chloroflexota bacterium. GTDB lineage: Bacteria > Chloroflexota > Anaerolineae > 4572-78 > J111 > J111. The sequence continues at coordinate 6,860 of RFJV01000751.1, forward strand.
TGCCGGAGCGATGGTGCTCACCGAGCCGGAGGCCGGCTCCAACCTGGGTGCGGTGCAGACCAAAGCCGTGTACGACGAAGAGGCCGGCGTGTGGCGCATCAGCGGGGTAAAGCGGTTCATCACCAACGGCGTGGCCGAAATTATGGTGGTGCTGGCCCGCAGTGAAGAAGGCACCACCGACGCCCGCGGCCTGTCCCTCTTCCTGGTTGAGCGGGAC
>RFJV01000155.1 GCA_003694775.1 Chloroflexota bacterium
AGGGGGCGGAGGGCCTGCCAGTAGAGAGTCACCACAGGCAGAAACTTTTCGTGCGCGCCCAGGGTCAGGTCGTAGCCGACCAGCCGGAGGCGGTCGTCAAAAGTGACCGAAACCGGGTAGCGGGGCCGGAATTCGGCGGGGTTGGGCACACGGGCAAAGTTGAAAAATTCATCGGGCAGGGTATCCGGCAGGCCGGGCCGGTTGCGAGCCAGCAAGAGATAGCCATCGAAGGCATCCACCACGCCGAAATCGCCGCGCAGAAATTCATCCACCCGCCGGCGCAGGTCGACCGGATGGAGAGGCCAGGAATCCTCGGTGACATCCAGGGCGATGTACTCCGCGTCCTCGATGCGGTCAAAAATATAGAGAGTCTGGCGGGTTGCCAGGTGGGGGTTGAGCCGGTCGTGGGCGGACAGGGAGGCGTCGGGGGGAATCTGGGCCGCCAGGCGGGGCAGGCGGCGGTGGTGGTCGGTAACCGCTTCCCAGCCGCGGAACTGGCCCCCGCCGGGCAGGTAGCCATATTGGGCGTGGTACCCCAGGCTGGCGACCAGCAGAAGACCGGCCAGCAGGCTGTCGGCCAGGATGGGGCGGCGGGTCAGCCTGACCAGCCAGCGGCGAAGCCGGGCCGCGCCAAAGATACTGCTGATGAGCACTGCGGGCACAATCGGCGCGGCGTAAATCAGGCTGTTGACCCTCTGCATCGGCGGGAAACTGCTCAGCAGGTTGATGCCCAGCGACGGCAGGGCCAGCAAAAGGGTAACGGGGTTCAGCAAGGCGGTGAAGGCGGTGGGGGTCAGCAGAAGGCGCAGGTAGGTCAGGGCCTGCACGCGGCGCAGGTGGTCGAGCGCCAGGCCGGGCCGGCGGAAGAAGTTGAGCACAATCTCCAGCGGCGACCCGCCCAGGTGGTCGTACCGGTTCCAGTGGATGTTGCCGGTTCCGGCAAAGAGGGTCTGGATGCCGAAGACGGCTGTCACCGCCCACAGGCCGCTGAACAGGACAGTCAGCAGGCCCAGCCGTGTCTGGCGGCGGATAAAGAGGGCGTAGAGGCCCATCATCAGCACCAGCAGGGCGATTTCTTCCTTGCAGGCCGCGGCCAGCACGGCGAACAAAGCAAAGCCGCGGGGCCGGTTGGCTTCCAGGTAGCAGAACGCGGCCAGCAGGAAGGTCGGGGCCAGGGTGACGGCGTGGAAATCCAGCAGGGTTGCTCCCTGGATGGCGGGAAACAGCAGGTAGATAAGGGCAAACAGCAAGGCCAGCGGGTCGCTGTGGAAAACCCGGCGGGCCAGGGCAAAAACCGGCACGGCCCCCAGGGCCACCACCAGACTCTGGAAGATGAACAGAATCTCCGGGCCGGGATAAATCCAGTACAGCAGGGAAATGGGGAGGAGGATGGGTTCGACATGCAGGCTGAGCCGGCTGACCGCGCCGGGCTGGTTGGTCTGGTGGAACCAGCGTCCGTGGGCGGTGTTCCAGATGGCCTGGCTCATGTTGCCCAGGTCCAGGGCGCGGGAGCCAAAGGAGTAGTAATGCAGAAGAAGCTGGAGGCTGAAGAACAGGGTGTAGGCGAGGATAACAGCGCCCAAAACAGCAAAAACCCAACGGTTCTTGAGGCTTGTTCCCAATTTATTTTTTGTAGCAGGTGGGTTAATCATGCTCTGGCGTGATGAGATCCTCGGTCAAATCTTGCAGTCGGCTCAAACAGCGCTGTAAGCTGGGGGCGGCAGAAGCGGCACGATGCACATCCCAATAATTTTGAATGAACTCTTGTATTCGAGATGTGTATCCAGGCCCTACACTACCGGACATTCCAGGTGGGGGAACAATATCCGTCTTGATTCTTCGCCTACGGCTATGTCTGGCCAGGTTCACCAACGTTTGCTTGGGGTTGGGTAGCTGTTCGGGATGAGACGGAATCTTACTGGGAGAAATGCGAAGATACTCCGCTATAGATTGTCTGTCGGCGAGAAGCCAGCTCTCGATTTCTCGCACAACAGTACGAAGAAGGAGGCGGGGAGAGGCATCAGGAAGCCATTGGCGTATCTCCGGTGGACATGAGAGGCCGGTATCCATAAAATCAATCATCACCAACAAAGGATTACCATAACGAACACGGACGTTAAAGCCGGCAAGTTTATCCCGAATATACTGCCAACCTTGCTTACCAAAAACCTGGCCCGGTTGATGTCCACAAGCAAGAACAATCTTGCGCGCGGCTGTCTCATCAATAACACCTTCTACCAGCAAATCTACAACCATTTTTTACCAGGGTAATTCAAGCTGGTGGATGTTTTGAGGGGCAACTTTGGGCATTAGAACATCTGCCGCGGTCAAACGGCCTTCGCGCATTGCCCGTATATCTGCTTCGTCGGGAAGTGATATTTCTGTGCCATTGGGACTGGGTTGGAGAAGCAGAACTTCTGTAGGGGCGATACCTTCATCACGAAGCATTTCCTCTGAATGGGTAGAAATGATAATCTGACGGGGCTGTTTGCGTTCCCGGGTTAAGCGGTAAAAGACAGATGGCAGTCGGCGAACCAGTTCAGGGTGCAGAGAGATTTCCGGCTCTTCTAACAGCAAGGGGCCGCTACCTTCAAAAACCGTCCATAACAGGCCTAACAGCCGTAATGTACCATCGGAAAACTGGCTTTCATCCTGTTTGGCCCCGCTGGGGCGCCAGTGTTCGTAGCGACCGATTAAGTGAACGATGCCGGTCTTTTCATCCATTTCCAGGGATAGCTTCGATAATTGAGGAACCGCAATTTTTATCGCCTGGCTGATTTTGTTTAGCCGGGAGTCGCGTGTTCTCTTATTGGTTTCCCACATTCGTCGTAAAAAGTCCCGGCCATAGGGGTCATTTTTAACCGGACGGGTGGTAAAATCGGCTGGATTACGCACAATTTGGGGGATAAGATGACGATACGACACCGATTTAAAGAAATCAGCCACCGACCGAAATGGCCGGTTTTCCGAAATCTGCTCCAGGGCAGTCTGGGTTAAACGTTCTGGGTCTTCCTTATCTTCTGCGGAGGGACGAACCAGCAAACTTTGCCCGTTTTTCTGCACTGATTCACGTTTGATGATAGGGCGGCGTTGATTGTCCTGATTGAGAGAAAGCGCATAACACCATACAACACCTTCATTCCCCTGCAGTTCAACTTCAACGGTAATGTCAGGATAACGCCGGGCAGATAAACAGCGAATAGCAGAGACACCTCCCCTGACTTCAACGGCCCGATTCAGGCCATTCAAAGCGACATCTTTCAGAAAGCGAAATACATCTAAAAAATTAGATTTTCCAGAGGCGTTGGGGCCAATGATAAAGGCACGCCAGGTAAGCGGAATATCCACTTCTTGAAAATTTTTCCAGTTTCTCAACCCAACCCGGCTAACATAACTAATTTTATTGACCTGCATAGAATGTTACGCCTCCTTTTTACTGTGCCCGGTACAGGTGTTCTTTATTGCAGTTGAAAGCACCAGGAACGGTCCAGCTCCCTGAGGATTCAGCTCAACAGGGCGATGAGGTCCTGCACCAGATTGGTGTAAACGAAGATACCGGCCAAAAGGTAAGCAGTGCCGCCCAGGGCCAGGGCCAGCCAGTTGGGGCGGGGGGTCACATCGGTCCAGGGGGTGGAGCCGATGCTGGTCATCTTTTCCTGCTCCACGGGACGGTTGAAGGGCGATACTTCGCTGACCTGGTGGAGCAACTGCCAGGCTTCGGTTTCGGTTTTGCGGTCGTCGGCGAACTGGATGGCCCCGCGCAGGGCCTGGATGGCTTCCTTGCGCCGGCCTTTAGCCAGGTAAGCCAGGGCCATATTGACGTAGGCCGGGCCGAAATGCTGGTCGCTGGCAATGGCCTGCCGGTAGCGGGCGATGGCATCGTCGTATTCCCGGTTCTGGTGGTATTCTACCCCCACGTTGAAATGAATCTGGGCCACGCTGTTGCGCCGTCTTTTCTGTGCCTCGTCCAGGGTGAGCGGCGACAGGTTGGAGCGCCCCCGTCCGGGCTGGTAGCGCGGGGCCGGTTTGCGCCGTTCCCGCAGGTAGGCCACCAGACTGGCAATGGCGGCAAAGCCATCCATTCCCGGAAGCGGCAGAAGGCTGGTGACGGTCAGCCAGAAGCTGGCACTGGCCACATAAACGGTCAGGGCCATTGCCCAGGCCTGAATATCCAGCGTTTGGGGCAGGGCGGCGGTCGAAATGGGGAACAGCAGGGCAAAGACCTGGTCGGTGGTGGCCCCGGAAACATACACAATGACCGCGGCGATGGTGAGGGTCAGCAAAAAGCTGAACAGGCAGAAGGTTAAGCTGGCCGCGGGGCCGGCCAGGGCCACCAGAAACAGGTCCAGATACTTCCGCCGGAAGCGTTCCGGGTTGGCCCGCAGGGGTTTGGCCCAGCCAATCCCGATAAAAATAAAGGCCGCCGTGCCCAGCCACGACAGGTGGCGGAATGGGTTCAGGGAGATGCGGCGCTGTTCAACCTGGGACACATCGCCCAGGAAGTAGGCGACCAGGGCATGGCCCAGTTCATGGACGGTGTAGCCCATCAGCAAGCCGGGGATAATCAGCAGATTGGTCCAGTGAAAAGGCGGCAGAAAGCTGTCCATTTTTACCGGTGCAGAGAAAAAGGTGCTTCGACCACGTCGATAATTTCATCGGCCTGGATGAGTTCGGCGCGGGCAATGTACTGCTCATCCGGATTGGGCCGGGGAATGTGGAGAGTCATTGATATGACGGCCTCCCGGTGCTGGACAATGAACATACTGGCGACCGGCTCGCGCTGGCTGTTGAGGATGCTCAGCTCGACATCCGGATAATCCTCATTGGCCGGTGGAGAAACGGCTGTCTCCGGCTCCGGGAAAAACATCACTGCGGCGCTGTCGCCGCCGTTGATGCCGCAGAAGCCCCCGCCACCGGTCTGCGGTAGGCCATCAACAGCCAGTTCCAGCAGTGTGCGCCGGTTATCATCCAGAACAATGGGTTTGAGTGAAAGAATGCGGTATTTTTGGGCAGTCATTGGCGTATTGTATCAGCTCGGTCCGGGATTGAAATAGTTCGTCATCTGTAGATTGTACCACGCGGCGCAGATGGGGGCAAAGATGGAAGCGTCTGGGCCTGCCGGCTCATTCACCGGACACCTGGATGCCGCCCAGCGAGACCGATTTTTCCGGGCTGTCCAGCCGGGGCAGGGGCTGGATGGTGTCCGGATGGTACAGCTCCACATTGAGCCAGTACTGCCCGGCGGGCAGGTCGGGGGGGAGGGTGATTTGCACCGGGTGGTACACTGCCTGCCCGACAGGCCAGTCGGTGGGACGGTACAGCGAGCCGACCGGCCATTCATCCTGCCCCTGGGCCGCCAACTGCCCATCTCCGCGCCAGAGTTTGAGCGACATCTTGTAATCGGTGGAGGGGCGGCTGGTCGTCTGCCACCACAACTGCACCGGCACCACATCGCCGGGACGCCAGACCTGCGCCGGGACGCGCCAGCCGGCCAGCAACAGCCCATCGGCAAAGGGCACGGCCGTTTGACCGGCTGGTAGCGGCGCGCCCTGGAGCAAAAATCCCTGCACCCGAATGTTGCTGGGGCCGGTCAGCAGTTGGTCTTCAATCATCACTGCGTGGTCAGACAGCCAGGCCCGGATGAAGCCATCGGGGTCCACCACCGTATCGTAGGCCCGGAGCATCCACAGCCGGCCGTAATCCCGCCCCATCGCCGACAGCGCGGCTTCAGCTTCGGCCCGGCTCATGGCAAAAAAATCGGACTGCGGGTCGCCCCAGCCCAACTGCGGGTCGCCATCCACCGAGCCGGTCATCAGCAGGATGGGCCGGTCGAACCGGTCGGGCGGCTGGTAGGGGGTCAGCCGCCGGCGAAGGTAGGGCCGGGCGGCGTAGTAGTCAAAGGCGGTGTAGGTGTAGCCGGCGTTGGTCATCAGCACATCGCCGGGCCGCCAGCGGGTCTCCATCAAGCGCACCGCGGCCCGGAAATCATCCGCGGCGTACAGCGGGTTGGTATGGTAGCGCCCAATGCTGTAGGCCGACCCGCCGAGCACGAGGGCCAGGGCCAGCGCGGCCCACAGCCGCCTGCGGCGGGTCAGGCCGGCCAGCCCCGCGGCCAGCACCACGTAAAAAGCCGGCGAATAGGTGAACATGTAGCGCACGTGGTACAGCGGGGTGATGAACGAAAGCAAATAGATGAGCGCCAGCGGGCCAAAGGTATAGGCGACCAGCAAGGCGGCGCGGGCCGGCCCGGTCAGGCGACCGCGCCGCGGCGACCGGGCGATGACGGCCAGCCCCAGCAGAAACAGGATGGCAAAACCGGCCTGCCACAGGCCGGCCCCTTCCGGCTCCACAGACTGTCCCAGCGACAGGGCAGTCCAGGTCTGGCGCAGAATCGGCCACAGGGATACCGCGGCGGGGTCGCGCCAGGGCGGTACGGGCGGATTGACCGCCTGCCGGAGCGCAATGGGCATCCAGGGCAGATACATCAGCGCGGCCCCAAAATTCGCGGCCAGCAGGTCGACCAGCCCCCGTTTGGCCCGCTGTTGCCAGACCAGCCCCAGAAAGCACAGGTTCAGGGCGACCAGCAGAAAGGCGAAGTAGTACAGGGCGTACATGCCCGCCGCCGCGGCCAGGGCATACCCTGCCCAGTGCCGCCGCTTTCCGGTCTGGATGGCCCACAGACCGAACAGGGCCGCGGCCAGCCCCAGCGCCGAGGCCAGGGTATACATCCGCACCTCCTGCGAGTACCACAGATGGTACGGCGACACGGCCACCAACAGCGCGGCCAGCCCGGCTCCGCGGCGACCGAGCAGGCGGACGGCCAGCCGGGCGGTGAGGGCGATGGTCAGCAGACCAAAGATGACGGAGAAAAAGGCCAGGCTGAACTCGGAATCGCCGGCCAGCAGACTCCAGCCGCGAAGCAGGAGGTAGTAGCCGGGCGGGTGAATGTCGCGGGCGGTGTGGGCCACCAGTTCGGCCACCGGTTGCCGGGCCAGGTACGCGCTGACGGTCTCATCGTACCACAGGCTCTGCCCGCCCAGGCCGTACAGCCGGATGGCGAAGCCGGCCAGCAGGAGAAGAAGATACGGGATGGGAGATACGGGAGGCGGGATGACGGGGGATGAATTTCTAATCTCCAATCGCCAATCTCCAATCTCCAGTCCCTTATTTTCCCCCGGCAGGGACGCGGTAGGGTTGGGACGGTGTACGAACTGCGCCGGCAGGCAGAAGGCGGCGCAGAACCAGAAACGCGGCCAGGCCGGCCAGCAGGTTGGCGGTCACCGCGGCGGAAAAGATTCCCGCCGGGCCAAACATCGTCGAGGCCAGGTAGGCCAGCGGCACATACAGCACAAACATCTGGGTAATAATCAGGCCGGAAGCGTAAAACGGCTTGTTCAGCACGTTTAGGGTGGTGTTGGACAGCATCAGCATGCCCTGCATCCCGTACCCGATGGGGACGATGTGCAGGTACAGGACAATGGTGTCTATCACCAGAGGATTATCGTTGAACAGACCGGCCACCGGCCGGGCCAGTACAGCCAGCAAGAGAAACATCAGGCCGCCCCAAACCAGGGCAAACCGCTGGCTGAGGCTCACCCCCCGGCGCAGGCGGTCGAACTTCCCTGCACCCAGGTTCTGGCCGACAAACGGTCCCAGCACCGACCCCAGGGCCATCAGGACGGTCAGGGCAAACATGTCAATCCGGGAGGCTACGCCGTAACCGGCCACGGTTTCCGGACCAAAAGAAGCCAGCAGACGGGTGACAATCCCCGCGGCCACGGGAATAATCATATTGGTGGCCGCGGTGGGCAGGCCGATGTAGAGAATCTGCCGCCACGAGGCCAGCACTTCGGACAGGGCCGGCGGGGAGAAGGTAATCATCTTTTCCCGGTGGTACAGCACCCAAAACGACACCCCCAGGGTGGTGGCCCGCGCCAGCACCGTTGCCAGGGCCGCGCCGGCCAGTTCCATCCGGGGAAACGGCCCCAGGCCAAAAATGAGGAGCGGGTCCATCACCATATTGACCACCACCGCGGTCATCATAATGGCGCTGGGCGTCTTGGTATCGCCGGTGGCGCGGATAGCATTGTTCCCCACCATCGGGATGACCACAAACGGCATCCCCAGATACCAGATGAGCATATACTGCCGGGTCAGGGCCAGGATTTCTCCCCGCGCCCCCAACGCCTGAAACAGCGGGTTGATGGTCAGCAGGCCCAGAGCCACAAAAGCGACCACCACCAGCAGGGCCAGCACCAGGCTGTCGGTGGTGAGCCGCTTGACCTTGTAGGGGTCGCCCTCGCCGATAGCGCGGGAGATAACCGCGGACGCTCCCACCCCCAACCCCATCGACAGGCTGTTGAGCATCAAGATGACCGGAAAGGTGAAGCTGATAGCGGCCAGCGGTGCTGTTCCCAACTGGCCCACGTAGAAAGTATCTACCAGGTTGAAGGCCACCATCCCCAGAATACCAAAAATCATTGGCAGGGTCAGCCGAATCAGGGTTTTGCCGATGGGTCCCTCAACCAGTTGGGCGGATTTTTTCCGGTGCAATGTGAACCCCCTAGAAAAGGATGAAGGATGAAGGATGAGGGATGAGGGATGTGTCCCAATCACCCATCTCCTGTATCCATCCGTATTCTCAATCCAACGTAACTGCTCAGCCGTCCGCGAATTTTTCACGAATACACGAATTTACGAATGGACGTAAAACGTACCAGGGAAAAAGCCGGTTTCCGGAACAGCTTGCA
>RFJV01000752.1 GCA_003694775.1 Chloroflexota bacterium
GCGCCGGGGGTTGGGGTGGCGGTCAGGACGGGTATGGGGGCGCCGGTTGGCGTTGGTTGTTGGTCATTGGTCGCTGTTGGGGTGACGGTCGTCGTTGGTCGTTGGTCACCTGTCCCCGGAAGGGGGTTCGTCGGGGTAGGCGTCGCGGTCGCTGTTGGGGTGACGGTCGTCGTTGGTCGTTGGTCGTTGGTCGCTGTTGGCGTCGCGGTCGCTGTTGGGGTGGGGGCGGGCGGGGCGACCATCAACCCCATTGCGCCCAACACGCCGATGTTGGCGGTAGACAGAGTAAAGGTGTTGGCCGCGGTATCTACCACACCGTCCAGCTTTTCCCAACTGCCCAGGCCAATGTGGTAGTACCAGACTGCCAGACTGCTTTCGGCTACTCCGCCTAACTGCGTTTCGTCGTAGGTAAAGGTCAGGGTGATGGGCAGGCTCAAGACGCTGACCGGGTTGTTCTGCGGGTCTGTTACCCGGAACTCATACACCCGGTTGCCCAGGGCAAACATTCCCGTTGGCAGGGTGGGGGCCGGGGGATGGCTAAAAACCTGAATGGTGGTGGTTGTGGCTACTGTGCCGGTCAGGGCCTTGAGGGTCAGACTGCCGTCTGTGGCCGCGCCGCTGGCCGCGGTGGTTGGGGTCAGAACCATTGTTAAAATGGGCGTTGGCCCGGAAATCGGTGTTGCCCGTGTCGCCAAAGCGGTTGTCCTGCCACACCACCAGGTACTCGCCCACCGTGGGGCTGTAGGCCGCGGCCGGGTCAAGCTGAAAATCGTTGGCCGTGGAGATGGCAAAGGGGCCAATCAGCGGGTTGCCCTCGCCACCGGTGATGCGGCCGTACAGGTTGGCCCGGCAGCCAAAAGCGCAGCCGCCGCCCGTATCGCTGACCCATACAAACAGGTGGCGGTCCAATGTGCTGTCGTAGGCCACGGCCGGGCTGTAATCCGGTACGCCGCTGTTGTAGATAATGCTGTCCTGCTCGCCGGGGAAAAAGAGGGGGACGTAGGCGTAGGCAATGCCGGTCAGAGTCAGTAAAATAATCAGGGCCAGCAGGCCGGCGGGGTAGGGCCGGCGCGCAAACGGAATTCCGGACAGGTAACGGTGTGGCATAGATACGTTTCCCTGAATTTGATGTGGTGTGATGTTTTATGGCTAAAACTGTTGCGGTTTAATTTTACGATTTATGGCAAACAAGGCAAGCTAACCCCGGATTAAGGGCGCGTTTCAAATTTTTAGTGGAACAGTCCTCACCCCTCCCCCACCCGCCTACGGCGGGTTTCCTCCTCTCCTCTCCCATTTCTGTGGGAGAGGAGGGTAGGGGGAGGGATGAGGGTTATATCTTAGCCGTCCACGAATAAAACACGAATACCCGAATGTTTGCCCCGCGGTTCATTCGTGAACTCGTGGTTTGTAAGGACGAATGAGTATTCGCCCTTAAATCGTATTTATTCAGGCCAACGTTGCCAGAAATAAAGTTGAGTGATTTATGCACCGCAGAGCGCGTAGAGTAACCACAAAATTTTGTATCTATTCAGTCGATGAACGTGGAGGATGAATTCTCACACAAAGACACGGAGCCACAGAGAATTTTAAAAAATCTTTGTGCCTTTGTGTAAACGGCGCAAGGAGGTTAAAACGCCATGAAAGTGAGACCTGGAGGGCGCTTCAGCGTCCTTAAGCCGTTCAGCCCGGTGTTTTTAACGCCGGGCCAACCTCCACCCGCAAACTGCGCAGGCGGTTGAGGGCCGCGGCCAGCTCGTAGGGGCGGAAGGCCACGTAGTCGCCCGTTTGCCGGGGGTCGAGAATATCCAGCCCGTGCCGGGCAATGGCCTCCATCACCGCGGCAATCACCTGCGGCACGGTTTGTCCGGGCCGCATAAACCGCTCGCGGGCCAGGTTGAGGGCCTGCCCAATGGCCCGTACCTGCCCCTCGTCGACCAGTTGGGCCACCGCGGTCATATCGATTTCCTCGGTGCCAAAGAGCACGGCTCGCAGAGCGCGGCCCTTGATGCTGACCTCCCGCCGGCCCTTGCGGGGATTCAGACTTTCGGCCAGGGGAACGCGAGGCGTGGGAGCCGGCCACGCCCCGGCGACTTCCTGCCGCCGCCCGGTGGGATGGGCCGCGGCAATGGCTTTGGCCTCCGCGGTCACGTCACGGGGAAGATAGCTGTCCATCCGGATTACCGTGTCGGCCACGTCAAAATAATCCCCACTGCCGCCCAGCACCAAAATACTGCTGACCCCCATCTCTTCGCTTAACTGCCGTACCCGGTCGATAAACGGCGTAATCGGTTCGCCCGATTTTTCCACCAGGGCCTGCATCCGGGCATCACGTATCATCATATTAGTGGCGCAGGTATCCTCATCCAGCAGGAGAACTTGCGCTCCTACCTCTAACGCTTCGATGATGTTGGCCGCCTGGCTGGTACTGCCGCTGGCGTTGTCGGTGCGGAAGGCCGCGGCGTCGGCGTGGTTGGGCAGGTTGTTGATAAATGGGCGGATATCGACCCCCTCCACCGACCGCCCATCCTCGGCCCGGATTTTGACCGCGGTGGGGTTGGTGACCACCAGCTCGCGCCCGTCGCCGGGGATGTGGTTGTAAACGCCCCGTTCCAGCGCCAAAAGCAGGGTGCTTTTGCCGTGGTACCCCCCACCGACAATCAGGGTAACGCCTGTCGGAATACCCATCCCGCTGACCCGGCCGCGGTGCGGCAGGTCAACCTCTACCCGCAGGCTGTCCGGACTGCGGAACGGCACCACCGTCTCGCCCTGCAGGGGGCGGTCGTCCACCCCGGAGCGGCGGGGTAGAATACTGCCGTCGGCCACAAAAGCGACCAGCCTCAGCGAAGCCAGCCGGCCGCGCAGCGTGTCGGCATCCTCTGCTGTGTCCAGGTGGTGGGCCAGCGCCTGCCGGTTTAGATGGGCATACTTGAGCGCGGCATCCACAATTTTGGGCACATCCTCGCAGAGCATGGCCGCGGCCTGCCGGCCCAACACCCGCCGTCCGTGCGCCGGTAGACCGGCCACAAAGCGCGCCTCCACGTATTCATCGGTGATGACAATCGAAGAGCGCTCCAGAATCTCCTGTCCGGGCATATCCATCGCCATAAGCCCGCTTTTGCCCGACCCGCGCCCGCGGTCGCTGAAGGACCGGCAGGCGGCAGAAAATGCCCGCGCCAGAAAGTCCCGCAGGGCAATTTCTCGACTGCGGTTCGCATAGGCATCGGGCGGAAAGCCGGCAGCAGACATCGGCACGCGGGCACGCAGACGGCTGGGCGCGGCAAACGGGTCACCCTGGACGTGGTCGATGAACAGGGTAAAATCATCAAACATATAGACCCCGCGGATGTCCTTGTAGGCCGGGTAGCCCTTCCCGTCGATGCGTTGAAGCTGGCGCTGTAAATCGGCTGAGGTGTAGGCCATTGTTATTCCTCCGGTTTGTTCTGTCGGTTCGCCCGGCTTATTGTAGCAGACGAGGGGCAAAACTTGAAAAATTTTCAGCTTCGGTTAAGCTAAAGGGTGGAGA
>RFJV01000753.1 GCA_003694775.1 Chloroflexota bacterium
GGTGAGCCATTCCTATGAAAGATAAACTCAACAACCTCTACGTTGGCTGTACCCCGGTCCATACAGACAGACATCCTGTCGATGGCGATTTCGTTCCCCTCTTCAACGAAACCTACTACCGTATTCGCCATTACGACCGGATGCCCCCATTCTTTATGAGCCTCGTCAGCAGTGCCGACCACTGGCTGTTCATCGCCAGCACCGGCGGGCTGACAGCTGGCCGCATCAACGCCGATTTTGCCCTTTTCCCTTACGAAACGGATGACAAGATTACCGCCCACAGTGACATTACCGGCAGTAAAACAATTTTTCGCGTCTCCCGCGGCGGCAAGACGTTTCTCTGGGAGCCGTTCTCCCCGCGCTATGCCGGCCTCTATTTCTGCGAACGCAATATCTACAAAAACGTTTACGGCAACAAGCTTGTTTTTGAGGAAATTAATCACGACCTGCAGTTGACGTTCCGCTATAGCTGGCGCACCAGCAACCGGTTTGGTTTTGTCAGGACCGGTTGGCTGACCAACCATGACAACACGCCCTGTCAGGTTGAAATGCTGGACGGTCTGCTGAATATTTTGCCCTACGGGGCCACCGCCCAACTGCAAACCGCGTTCAGCAACCTGGTGAACGCCTACAAGCGAAGCGAAATTGAGCCCAAAACCGGCCTGGGCATTTTTTCCCTGTCCGCCACCCCCACCGACCGGGCAGAACCCAGCGAATCGCTCAAGGCTACGGTGGCCTGGCAGGCCGGGCTGGATTCCGCCCGGTATCTCCTTTGCGCCGACCAGCTCGACGCCTTCCGCCACGGCTGGCCCGTTTCTGCCGAGCAGGATGTCCGGGGTAAACCGGGGGCCTATCTGGCCCATACCATCCTCACGCTGGAAGCCGGTCAAACCCAAAACTGGTACATCGTGGCCGATGTGAATCAGGACAGCCGCCAGGTAGCCAACCTTCTGCAACAGCTTCAGGCCGAAGGCCCGTCAATCATAGACCACCTGGAAGCCGACATTGACCACGACACGGCTGAACTGGTGAAGTATGTGGCCTCCGCGGATGGCCTGCAGGTATCGGCGGACAGGCTGGCCGTTTCCCACCACTTCTCCAACGTTCTGTTCAACATTATGCGCGGCGGCATTTTTGCCGATGGCTATACTGTTCATAAAGCTGACCTGCTGGCCTTTGTGCGTACCCGCAACCGTCCGGTGCTGGCGGCGCAGGCCGGCTGGTTCGACGCCCTGCCGGAGAAAATCAACATCCGGCATCTCTATGAACGGACCTCCACCTCCCCCTCCGCCGACCTGGCCCGCCTGTGCCGGGAATACCTGCCGCTGTTCTTCAGCCGTCGCCACGGCGACCCCAGCCGCCCCTGGAACCGTTTTTCCATCAACCTCACCCATCCCGACGGCTCTCCCCGGCTGGACTTTCAGGGCAACTGGCGCGACATCTTCCAGAACTGGGAACCGCTTGCCTACGCTTTTCCGGCCTATGTGGAGGGAATGATTGCCAGATTCCTCAACGCCACCACCGCCGACGGCTACAACCCCTACCGGGTAACCCGCGATGGTATCGAGTGGGAAATACCGGAACCGGAAAATCCCTGGGCCAACATCGGCTACTGGAACGACCACCAAATCATCTACCTGCAGAAGTTCCTGGAATTTGCCGAACAGGTTCACCCCGGTATGCTGGCTTCGCTCTGGAACCGCCCTATTTTTTCCTATGCCAATGTACCCTACCGTCTGCGCCCATACCGGGAGATGCTGGCTGACTGGTACAATACGGTTGATTTCGACTGGGAACTGGAAGAGGCTATCGAGGCGGCGGTGGCCGATTTCGGCACCGATGCCCGCCTTCTGCGCGGGCCAGACGGCGCGGTTATCCACGCCACGATGGCGGAAAAGCTCCTTGTGCTCCTGCTGGTCAAGCTGACCAACCTGGTCCCGGAGGGCGGCATCTGGATGAACACCCAGCGCCCGGAATGGAACGATGCCAACAACGCCCTGGCGGGCAAGGGACTATCTGTCGTCACCACCGCCTATCTGCGCCGCTTCATCGACTTCTGGCTGGCCCAACTGGCTTCTGCAGAGACGACCGGCTTTTCCGTGAACAGCGCGGTGGCAGAGCTTTTTGCCCGTGTCCACACGGTACTGGCGGAATGGCAATCTTCCCTCCAAAACGGTTTTACCCCTCAGACCCGCCGGGCCGTGATGGATGCCCTGGGTGAAGCCGCCACCGCCTACCGCCACCGCGTCTATTCCGCCGGCCTGCCCCCCGAACAGGTGGAGATGCCGGCCAATGACCTGCGCCGGTTTCTGGCCCTGGCCCAGGAATACATCGAGCAGACGCTCCGCGCCAACCGCCGGCCAGATGGCCTGTACCACGCCTACAACGTCCTGCACCTGGAACCGGAGGGCGTGGCGGTTGACCACCTTTACCTGATGCTCGAAGGCCAGGTTGCCATTCTGTCGTCCGGCATGCTGTCACCCGATGAGGCGGTCACCCTGCTCCACAGCCTGCGTCACAGCGAACTTTACCGGCCCGACCAGCACACCTATATGCTGTACCCCAACCGGTCGCTTCCCGGCTTCCTGCAGAAAAACAACATTCCAGCCGACCGGGTTGCCGGTTCCGCCCTGGTGGCCGCACTGACTGCCGCCGGCGACCAGCGCCTGATTATCCGGGATAACGCCGGTAATTATCACTTCAACGGCACCTTCCGCAACGCCGGCGACGTAGCCCAGACCCTGCAAACATTGGCCCAGGAGCCGGCCTACGCCCCGCTGGTGGAAGCAGAAAAAGATTTTATGCTCGACCTGTTTGAGGAGGTTTTCAATCACCGGGCCTTTACCGGACGCTCCGGCACCTTTTTTGCCTTTGAAGGACTGGGGAGTGTTTACTGGCATATGGTTTCCAAACTGCTGTTGGCCGCCCAGGAATGCTACCTGTCGGCGGTGGCAAACGCCGCGGATGAGCGTACGGTCTCTGCCCTGGCGGAGGCTTATTACGACATCCGCCAGGGGTTGGGATTCAACAAAACCCCCGCCCAGTACGGCGCCTTCCCCACCGACCCTTACTCCCATACACCTGCCGGGAGCGGCGCCCGCCAGCCGGGCATGACCGGCCAGGTCAAAGAGGAAATCCTGACCCGGTTGGGTGAATTGGGCGTATCCGTTCGGCAGGGCAAACTGTGCTTTAACCCCGCCCTTCTGCGTCCCAGCGAGTTTATCCGGCAACCGGCCCGGTTTGAATATGTCGACCTGCGGGGAAGCCGGAGAGCCTTGCCTCTGCCGCCCGACTCCCTGGCCTTCACTATCTGCCAGACGCCTGTTATCTACACCCGCGGGGATGCGCCGCAGATAGAGCTGTTTTTTGCCGACGGCCGCCGGCAGGTCATTGAGGGGACCAGACTGGACCCTGCCACCAGCCGGCATATTTTTGACCGGGACGGGTATGTCAGGCTGGTGCAGGTAAAGGTGCGTTTTAGTGCCCTGCACGGAGCATCGACTGCTGACCGCTAGCGCCGGATTTTCTCCTGCA
>RFJV01000754.1 GCA_003694775.1 Chloroflexota bacterium
CTGTGGATGTTTATCAGCCTGGCTGTGCTGGTCGTTATCGGCAGTATTGTTTATTCGTCCAGTTTAGGATAGACCCGTTTCGGTTGGTGAATTTTCAAAAATTATATTGACCTGAACCCCGAAAGTTGATATACTAAAGATAACAGCTAACGTTTCCACGCCGCTTTCATTTTCATTGCAGGAGGACTCGAGATGGGAGACCTGAAGGAACTGACGCTCCAGATGGCGCGGGCGGTCGTTAACAACCCCGATGCGGTTCGAGTAGAGGAAGTCGAAGGCGCGTCGATGATTGTGCTGGAGTTGAGCGTGGCCCCCGAAGATATGGGGCGTATCATCGGCAAGGATGGGCGGGTCGCCAACGCAATGCGGACTTTACTGCGCACCAGCGCGGCCAAGGATGGTAAACGGGTCAACCTGGAAATCATCTAACTCCGAAGCTCTCTGGTGGGCAATCTGCCCCATTGATGGATAATCATTGAAAATTCGAAACCCGGCGCGGGGAGCCAGGTTGCCCCCGTTTTGCGGTAAATTTCTACTGCTCATCAATTCCCGCTGTGGCGGGAATTTTTTTCCGCTGGATGGTGATATGGCCCAATCTTCCCACCCACACGACCGCTGGGTGACGGTACGCAAGAACCTCAATCCCGGCGAAGCAATGGTCATCAAGGCCCGGCTGGACAGCGAAGGCATTCCGGCCGTGGTCCAGCAGGAGGCTCTGGGCGCGTTTATGGGCCTGACGGTCGGGGCACTGGGCGCGGCCAAAATTCTGGTGCCGGAGTCTTTCCTACCGGCGGCGACTGCTGTGCTGTCCGACACGCCCCCGCCGGAGGATGTCGACCTGCCGGAGGCGTAAAAAAACAGCCCGGCAAACGCCGGGCTGGTGGAGGCCGCTTGATTGAACGCGCAGCGGGCGCGAAACTTATTCTGCCGCTTGCGACGCGGCGGCTTTGGCCTTGTTAAAGGCCCGCATCAGCCGCGATTTGCGCCGGGCCGCATTGTTCCGCTTGATGACGCCCTTCTGGGCCGCTTTATCCAGGGCCTTGTAGGCCTGCTGGATAACTTCCTGCGCGGCTTCCAGCTCGTTGGCTTCAATCAGCTTGCGGGCTTTTTTGACGTAAGTACGGGCCGTTTTGCGGTAGTAGCGGTTGTACTCACGCCGCTTGAGATTTTGGCGGGCTCGTTTGATAGCCGATTTGATGTTAGCCACTGTTCCTCCTGCGATGTCCTTCGTGCGATTTTACAGAACACTCCAGCTTTTGGCGACACGGTCACTGGTTTGCAGCGAAGTCCATACAACCCAGAGATAATAATACAAAAACCGGTTTTTGTCCAATTTTCACGCCGGTAATGGTATCTTACCCTCGCCTCAGCAGGGCCAGCGCGGCCTGCATACCCAGCGCCACCAGCACCAGCCCGGCAATCCCCGCCAACCCCAGCGGTACCTGCGCCCCCAGAACGCCCCCGGCACCGGGCAGAACCGCGTCTGTTGACGGTTCCACCACCGCGGCCGGCTCCGCCGCCGGATACGGCCCAATCAGGGTCACATCATCTACGTTGAAGTTGACCTCCGTGCCGGTGGGGTATTTCTTGACTCCCCGGATGAACAGCGTAATTTGCCGGCTGTTGCCGGTCTGAACTGTACCGGTGATGGTCTCAAAGAACAGGTGCTGGCTGTCATCCGATGGGCCGTAAGGGCCGCGGCGGTACTGCTCGGTGAGGGGCATATTCACCCATTGGGAAACCCGGTAGTAATCGCCGCGCCCGCTGTAATCAATGCCCCAGTCCATGCCGAAATCGCCCTTGTTCCGGTCGGAGAGGGCCGCGTCGGAGCGCATCTGGGCGTGGATGGTCAGCCGGTAGACGGTGTGGGGCACAACCGGCACGGTCTGGTAAATGGCGATGACCCGGTCGGGTGCGGTATTCTGGAAGATTTCCATCAACTGCGACCGCCTGCCGCTGTGAACGGCCTGCTCCCATTCTTCCATGTACCAGCCAAAATGGGCCTGCCCGTTATCAAACGCCTGCCATCCCGCGGCCACCGAGGCCGTTGGATTGACCTCAAAGCCGCCGTTTTGAATGGCGTTCCGCAGTTCCAGCGGCGCGCCGGCCTCCACCCGCGGCCCACCGAGGCTGACCATCCCCAGCCCGGCCAGCAGAACGCCCAGCAGAACTGGTATCGCAATTTTTACCGGATGCTTTGCCTTCATAAGCCCTGCTCCGTTCGATGCTGTTGGAGAGCTGGATAGTTTGTGAACTGGAGAGTTTAGCGTTATCAATCTCCCA
>RFJV01000156.1 GCA_003694775.1 Chloroflexota bacterium
CACATTCCCGGCGAAGAAACCCGTGAAGAGTTCCTCTCCCAACGCGTCGCTACCATTGGCCGGCGAAGCAGCAACACCATCCAGGTGCTGGCGCCCATCGTCTCCGGCGAACACGCCCGCATCGAGCTGACCCCCAAAGGCCACACCATCACCGACCTGAACAGCACCAACGGCACGTATGTCAACGGCAAACGCCTGCGCCCCATGCAGGCCCACCTCCTGGCCTCCAACGACATCATCCGCTTCAGCGATGACCTCGGCAATACCGTGCAGTTGACCTACATTGCCCCCTCGGTCTTTACCGGCGTGGAAACCGCCCGCCCCGACCGCCAGCAGTACCAGATTGACACCCAGGTTGGCTACATTGGCCGGAATCCCAAGGCCGCCATTACCCTGGACCACCCGGCTGTATCGTGGAACCACGCCCGCGTCCTGCGCCGCGGGGACGACCGGTTTACCATCCAGGACCTGAGCAGTAGCAACGGCACGTTTCTGAACGGCAAACAGCTTCGCCAGCGGCAGGAACAGCTTCTGGCCCGCGGCGATGTGATTCAAATTGGGCCGTTCAATCTGGTTTACCAGGGACAGGGTGTGTTCATTCCCTACTCGGCGGAGCGAAACTTCCGGCTGGAGCTGGTCGACCTGGAAAAAACCTTCTATCCCACCAACCTGCTGGGACTGCCGGACCGCTCCCGGCCCCATACAGTGCTGAAGCAGGTCAACCTGGTTATCAACCCGCGTGAATTTGTGGCCCTGGTTGGCGGAAGCGGCACCGGCAAGAGCACCCTCCTCAAGGCCATGAGCGGCGTTAGCCGGGCCACTGCCGGCGCGGTGCTGGTCAACGGCGACAACCTGTACGAGCATTACAACCTGTACCGGACGATGATGGGCTACGTGCCCCAGGACGACATCATCCACCACAACCTGCCGGTCCAGCAGGCCCTGCGGTATGCCGCCCGTCTGCGCCTGCCCGATGCCGAAGCCGGCGAAATCGAAAAGCTGGTCTCCGGGGTGCTGGAAAAAGTGGGGCTGACCGCCCAGGCCGACACGCTGGTGCGCGACCTGAGCGGCGGCCAGCGGAAGCGGGTCAGCATTGCCGCAGAACTGCTGGCCGAACCCTGGATTTTCTTCCTCGACGAGCCGACGTCGGGGCTGGACCCCGGCCTGGAAAAGCTGATGATGGACACCCTCCGCCAGCTTGCCGATGAGGGCCGCACCATTGTGCTGGTGACCCACGCCACCCGCAACATCATCGGCCACTGCGACCAGGCCGCCTTTCTGGCCCGCGGGGGCGAACTGGCCTTCTTTGGCCCGCCGGATGAGGCCCTGCGCTTTTTCAACGTGGAAGATTTTGCCGATATTTACACCCGCCTGTCGCAGATTTACCCCCCGGATGGCGACACCCCGGTGCCGGAAGAAATCCAGACCGAATACCAGGCCGCCCGCCGGGAAAACCCCACCGCCCCCCTGCTGGCCGGCCCGCTGTGGGCCGCCCGCTACCGCAAGTCGTCCCTGTACCAGACCTACGTGGTCAAGCGGCAAAGCGGCGAGGTGGCCCGCCCGGACACCGGACGCCGGCTGAAGAGCGGCGGCGGCCTGGGCGAGCAGGTGCGGCAGTTCACTCTGCTGGCCCGCCGCTACATGGAGCTGATTCGCCGGGACCGGTTCAGCCTGGCCGTTCTGCTGGCGGTGATGCCGCTCATCGGCCTGCTGTTGCTCCTCATCAGCGACCCGGCCTCGCTGGTGGGGCATTCGCCGGAGCAGATAGCCCGCATCCTGGAAGCCGAGGGCGTTTACACCATCGTCAACAAGGCCCAGACCCTGCTCTTTATGATGGCCCTGGCGGCCAACCTGCTGGGCGTGTTCGGCGCGTCGTACGAAATTATCAAGGAGCAGGCAGTTTACCGCCGCGAACGAATGATTAACCTGCGCCTGGGGCCGTACTATGCCTCCAAGTTCGTGGTGCTGGGGCTGTTTGCCGTTCTGCAGGCTTTTCTTCTGCTGTTGGTTCTGGCCCTGCGGGTTGACTTTCCGGCTTCCGGCGCGGTGACCTGGGCGCCGCTGGAATACTACTTTACCCTGGTCTTCACCACCCTGGCCAGCGTGGCCCTGGGGCTGTTCATTTCGGCCCTGGCCTCCTCGCGGGATATGGTCATTTACCTGGTTCTGCTGGCCGTGTTCGTGCAGATTGTCTTTTCTGGAGCGATTTTTGAACTCTCTTCCCTGACCCGCCCCCTCTCTGTCCTGACCATTTCCCGCTGGTCGCTGGAGGCGCTGGGAGCCACCACCGATATGGACGCCCTGAACAGTCTGGGACAGGTGCGGGTCGAGCGGGAAGTGGATATTGGCCGCGGGGTGCAGAAGGTGGTGGAAGACTTTCCCACCACGGTAGACTTTTACATCAACTACACCCACAGCGGGCTGGCTCTGGTTTCACGCTGGATTTTCCTCTGGCTCCACACCATTTTCTGGAGCGCACTGGCGGTCTGGCTGATTAAACGCAAGGATGAGATTTAGGGGGCAAGGGAGCCAGAGCGCACCGCTTCTTTCCTTCATCCCTCATCCTTCATCCTTTATCCTCAAAGGGGGCATGATTGATGAAACGACAGCACATCATTGCGGCAGTTGCAGTAGCGCTGGTACTGCTGATAGCGGGGCTTGGCGTTTTGGCCTATGCCCTGTCGCAGGGGGCGGCCATTCCGGGCCTCAGTCAGGCCGCACCGACCCCTACTTCGGCCTTCTCAGACATCAGCATCCCGGAAAATGTCCAGATTACGCCGCCGCCATCGCTGGCCGAACTGGCCGACCAGATTCGGGACGATTACCCCAAGCTGGCCGACCTGCTGGAAAACCCCAAACTCGGCTCGGTGTACAAGGATTTTTACCTGGCCTATACCCAGGGCGGTAAAGAAACGGCCCTGGCCCTGGCCCGCCAGCGCGGCATCCTCAATGACAAGGACGAGGTAGTGATGACCCTGGTGCTGGACACCGAGGACAGCGACCCGCTGGTCAAAGAGCTGGAAGCCGAGGGGGTCATCATCAAGGCGCGCTTTGGCAATAAAATCAACATCGCTATCCCGGTTTCGGTCATCCAGGCGCAAATAGAAGCCGAAGAACCGGACCTGATACTGGACCGGCTGTCGAACCTGGACCACGTGGTGCGGATTGAACTGCCCTTTGGGGCCAATCCCAAACGGGGGGCACTGCAGACAGTGCAGGGACAGGGTGTGCAGGTCACAATGGCCGACAAATGGCACGCCCAGGGCATTACCGGTAAAGGGGTAAAGGTCGGTGTGCTGGACCTGGGCTTTGCCGGCTACCAAAACCTGCTGGGCAAAGAACTGCCGGAAAATGTGACCGTCCAGGTGTTTGGCGATGACTCCGCATTCACCCAAGAGGTACACGGCACAGCCTGCGCGGAGATTGTCCACGAGATGGCTCCCGATGCAGAGCTTTACCTGGCCTATTACGATGGCAGCGACGCGGCGATGGGGCAGGCGGTAGAATGGCTCATCCAGCAAGGGGTGGATATTATCTCCAACTCTACGGGAAGCAGTGGCCTGACCCCCCTGGACGGCTCCGGTTTTTCAGCCGAAATGGCCGACTGGGCCTACCAGGAGGGGATTTTGTGGGTCAATGCCGCGGGCAACGAAGCCGATGTGCACTACCGGGGCCAGTTTACCGATACCAACAACGATACCATTCACGAATTCCTGCCGGGGAGAGACATCCTGCCTTTTATTCCCGCCGGTCCCGGCTACCTGACCAAAATCATCATTAGCTGGAACGACTGGAAGGCAGTGGACCAGGATTACGATGCCATCCTGCTGGACAAGGACCTGCAAGTACTGGCAAAGTCGGAGGAGCCGCAGAGCGGAGAGGAAGGCCAGCTTCCCCTGGAAGGCTTTATTTACGAATTCAACGATAACGAAATTTACTATGTCGCTATTATCAATTATGAAAACAAAGCCAGGGGCGATGCGGTTTTTGATGTGTTTGTGCTGGATGGCCTGATGCACCCGGACTTTGCCGTACCGGCTTATAGTCTGGGTACGCCCGGCGATGCCCGCGGCTCGTTTACCGTGGGCGCGGTGAACTGGGAAAACGATGTGCTGGAGCCGTACAGCTCCAACGGCCCCACCGCGGACGGGCGGCTCAAGCCGGACATTTCCGCGCCGTCGGTGGTGAGCAGTGCCTCCTACGCGCCGGAGCCGTTCAACGGCACGTCGGCGGCCGCGCCCCACGTGTCCGGGGCGGCCGCGCTGGTCAAGCAGGCCTTCCCGGAATATGGGCCGAACGAACTGGCCCAATTCCTGCTGGAGCGGGCCATCGACCTCGGCCCATCCGGGCCGGACAACGCCTTTGGCGTGGGCCGGCTCAGTCTGGGCGACCCGCCGACCGGCGAGCAGTTAGCCTCAGCGCCGGCAGAGACCCCCGCCGGACCAACCGCCGCGGCCCCGGCAGAGGCTACCCCTGTGGCCGAAGCTACGGCAGAAGCGCCGCAGGTGGGCCTGCCCTCACCGGGAGAGTCGCCGGGGGTGGGGTTGCCCACGCCGGGGGCCGGTCAGCAACCCGGCCCACCTCCGTCGCAGATGGATGAGGACACCCTGGGCCTGATTGTTGTGGTGGGCCTGTGCCTGGTCTGTCTGGCCGGTCTGCTGTTCCTGGTGGTCATCATTCTGGCGGTGATGGTGATGCGCCGGCGGTAATGGGCTGAGGAATTTTCAGGTAAAATACTGCCCCCTGCCCCGGCATACTTTCGGCCCAGATGCGCCCGCCCATGCGCTGGATGGCCTTGCGGACGATAGCCAGCCCCACTCCGGTGCCGGAATATTCTTCGGTGGTGTGCAGTCGCTGGAAAATCTCAAAAATGCGCTCCTGAAACTGCATGTCGAACCCGATGCCGTTATCCTTGACCCAGATGAGGCAGTGGTCACCCTCCCTCCTGGCCCCAATCTCGATGTGCGGGGAGGTGACGGAGGCGCTGTACTTGATGGCATTGTCTATCAGGTTGCGCAAAGCGATGGTCAATCCATCGCTGTCGGCGGTGATTTCGGGGCACTCAATTTGCCGGGAAATGGTAACCCCGCCGGCCTCAATCTCTGCCCTTTTCTCGGCCAGCAGTCCTTCAACCAGCCGGACCAGCGAGAAAGTCCGGGGGGTGAGCGTGCGGCGCTCCATGCGGGAGTAGGCCAGCAGGTCATCTATCAACTGGTTCATCTGCCGGACAGCCTGGCGGATATTGGTGAGGAAAAACCGCCCTTCCTCATCGAGCTGTTCTATATAATCCTCCATCAAAAAGCGGCTGTAGCCGTCGATACCGCGCAGGGGGGCTTTCAAGTCGTGGGAGACGGTGTAGGCAAAGGTTTTCAGCTCGGCGTTCACGGCTTGCAGTTCCTGGGAGAGCTGTTCATATCGCCGGTTGGTTTCCTGCAGGTCTTCCAGCATAGCCAGCATACCGCGGTTCAGCTTTTCAATTTCGGCAGTGCGTTCCTCAAGGGCACGGGTACGCTCGGCGACGCGCTGTTCCAATTCGTCGGTGTAGCGCTGGAGCTGTTCGCGCAGACGTGCCTGCTGAAGAGCCACCCCCAACACATCGGCCACCTCGCGCAGGACGTCTACAGCTTCCTCACTAAAAGCAGACACCTGGTCTGCCCCCAGATTCAGCGTGCCAATCAGTTCTCCCTGGACCAGGATGGGGATATTGATGACGGAACGGATGCCCTGTTTCAGCAGTTCTTTATAAATGGATGCTTGACCTTCCCGGTTCGTCAGGTCGTCTATCCGGCGGAGTTCACCGCGCTTCAGCTCCTCACTTAGTTCTAAGGTTTCCGCCAACAGAGGTTGGCTATCCTGGAGCTGACCGTCGACCTGCGCCGCCAGTACCAGCACTTCCGCCCCCTCTGGAGAGAAAATGGTTACACTGGCCCGCTTGCAAGGAACCAGCTCGCGGACATGTTCCAGCGCGGCCCGGGCAATGGCCTGGGGCGATTCCGCGGTCAGGATAGCCCGGTCGATGGTGTGCAGAACCTGCAAACGCTGGCTGTAGCGCCGGAGGGCCTGTTCGGCCTGCTTTTTGGCGGTGAGGTCGCGGATGAGGACTACCCGTACCGGTTGGCCCCGCCAGATGACCAGGCGGGGGTGGAGTTCACAGGGGAAGGTTGAGCCGTCCTTGCGCAGGCCTACTGCCTCGTAAGGTTCCTCCGACCCGCTACGTATTTTTTCGAGGATAGTTTCCACCGAATCGGGGTGCGCAAGCCGAAGGATGCTCTGTCCAATCAGCTCCTCCCGTGAGTAGCCCACCATACGCAAACCTGCATCGTTCACATCTACAACGCGCCCTTCTTCGTGCACAATGACAGCTTCGTTGGTTGCCTGAGAGAGAAACCGCCAGCGTTCCTCGCTTTCCCGCAACAATTGCTCGGCCTGTACCCGTTCGGTGATGTCCATTCCCACAATTAAAATGCAAAGCGTCTCCTGGATTTGAATGGGGCGGGCCGAAATAAGCATGTGGCGGATTTCACCTGAGCGAGTGTTGACCCGGGTTTGCATCTTCTCAACAAACCCCTGCTTCTGAAGCTGGCTCACCAACCGGGCACGGTCTTGGGGGTCAGCAAACAGATTGATTTCTGTGCTGGTATGGCCGATAATCTCTTCCCTGGTGTAGCCAATAGTATGAATAAAGTTGTCGTTGGCCTCAATGAAAAGCCCGTCTGCCATACGGGTGAGCGACATCAAGAGTGGAGATAATTGAAAGGCTTTGGAGAATTTTTCTTCGCTGAACCGCAAGGCCTGCTCAAGTTTAAGCCGGTCGCTAATTTCGCGAGCGATACCCAGCACCAGCGGGTCACCATCCGGGATATTCACGGGAGAGATATTCATCTCTACCGGGACGGGATGGCCGTCCTTATGGCGCAGGGTGGTTTCTATTATCCGTCCCTCGTGCCAGGCCTGCTGACGCGCCGCGGGGGGCAAACCCGCGCCGGGCATAAGCAGGTCATCCACCGTCATGCGGCGCAGTTCGTCCAGGCTGTAGCCGACCATCGCGGTGGCGGCGGGGTTGGCATCTACATAACGGCCTTGCCGGTTGATGAGGAAGATACCGTCTCTGGAGGCTTCGAAAAGCTGACGATAAATGGTGGTATCTGAAAGGGATTGGGACTTGCTGTTCATAGGATATCTCTCCCCGCGGCTTTCAACTGCTCGCGCAGGCGCTTGTTTTCTTCCCGCAGTTCCTTGATGCGCAGTTCGCGGTCGGCGGCCAGCAGAGCAAAGCGGCGCAGGTCTTCGAGACTTTGCTGTAGCCTGGCGGTCCGTTCGGCCACCAGTTCCTCCAGGTGTTCGCGGTAGCTCTGCAGTTCGGTGATGTCTACAAATGCGGACAGGATATACTGCTCGCCCTGCTGTTCGAAGAGTTCAGCAAAAATCAGTGCCCTGCCGGTGCGACCGCTTTTTGTTTTGAAGGTGAACTCGTACCTGGCAATACGGCCTTCTGCCAGCAGGGTTTCAAAAGCATGCTGGCGCTCTTCGGGGTCTGCCCAGTAGTCAATGGCCGGGCTGTGCTGTCCAATCAGCTCGGCGCGGGAATAGCCCAGCAGTCTTTCGGTAGCGGTGTTGACATCCACAATACGGCGTTCCGCCACACTGGAAAGGGCAATTGCCACCGGACTGAGTTCGAACATTTTTTGGAAAAGCTGGCGGGCGGTGTCCCGCTCAAGTTCGATTCGTTTGCGTTCGGTAATATCACGGGTAATACTGCCCAGCAAGTATCCGCTGGCGGTCTGGATGGGAAAAGCAG
>RFJV01000157.1 GCA_003694775.1 Chloroflexota bacterium
ATTAAACGAATCGGCCGCAACAGCATCGCCAGGTAGGTTGTAAAGGCAACCAGTTCACCCAATGTTAACTGGTTTTGGGTTACCTGCCAGCCTCCATACCAGATGATGAGAACGGTGCCGAAATTGGCAATCATATCCAGCATCGGTGCATGCACCGCCTGTACTGTGGTGGACTTTGCTGACAGGTCAAACCATTTTTCATTTTCCTGGATGAAGCGGCTAATTTCTGCATTTTCTTGAGCAAAGGCTTTGACAATACGCGCCCCGCGTAAATTTTGTTCGAGCCGGGTGGTCAGGACCCCCAACTGATTTTGAATTTCCAATGATAGCGGACGAAATTGCTTGCCAAATTTGTAGGCCCGATGCAGGAGCAGGGGAAGTATCAAAATGATGAGGCTGGCCAGGGTGACGTTCATCAGAAGCAGGGCCACAGCTGTAAACAATATCAGCACAACCCCTTCAATAATGCGCAGTATTGCCCGTCCTATCAAGAAACGGATGTGTTCTACATCCTGCATCGCGCGCGAGAGGATTTGCCCGGCTTCCGTACGGTCGTGAAAAGAAAAGGATAATGATACCAGTTTTCGCAGTAGTTCGTTACGGATGTCGTAGACTGCACTTTGCGAGGCAAATTCGGTCCATTGTCCCTGGTAGTAATCCATAACGCCTTTGGCCAGGGTTAACAGCAGTATGCCCCCAACAACCTGTCCCAACAGCACCAAATCACCACCGTAAATACCGCCATCAATGGCCCGGCGGATTAACTGCGGGGTCAAGATATTGACCAGATTGATGAGTATCATCAGGCCATAAATACCAACTTCCAGCTTCCAATACGGCCGTAAATATTGGAAACAGCGCCACAGAATTTGTGTGTCATTTTGACGACGCATCGCAGATTTCTCCACGCATAGTAAGGATAAAGTAGAGCAGTTCATTAACCCACATTGCCTGTAAAACAGCATCCTATTTTATTTCGTTAAAGAATATTTCGTTTACGAAATATTATACCAGATTATAAATTTTGCAAATGATGAAGTCCCGCTGTCCTGCTGGAGGTGTGCAGGTTGCCAGAAATCCTGGCCCCCGACACTGCTTGAGAGGCTGTTTTAAGGGGAGGGCTTATTTATAATGGGCAAAATATAGACAAAATATTATTAGTTAGTTGACATTTTTGTTTCCCCTGCTATACTTTCCCCGGTCGTAAGAAATCTGCTGTCAGAAACGTCCAATCACATATCCGGCGGGATGTGAACACCACCCTCTCACCTTATCGTGCTCTCGCACTCTCGCTCTATTGGAGAAGCTGTTATGACCCAAACACTGGACCGAATTATCATCCGCGACCTGCTGGTGCGCGGCATTGTCGGCATTAAGCCCGATGAACGTAAGAACCGGCAGGACATTCTCGTCAATATAACGATGTGGGCCGACACCCGGCCTGCCGCCGCCTCTGACGACATTGCCGATGCTGTCAACTACCGGACCGTGGCTAAAGCCGTTATCGGGCACATCGAATCCGGCAGTCCTATGCTGGTGGAGCGGCTGGCGGCTGAACTGGTCAACATTTGCTTTGAAACCGACCCGCGCATCCAGGCGGTCGAGCTGACCGTGGAGAAGCCGGGCGCACTCCGGTTTGCTCGCTCGGTGGGGCTGACTATCTACCGCCGCCGGGAGGAGGTCTTTCCCAATGGTTGAGCCGGTGCAGGTGCTGATTACCATCGGGAGCAACATCAACCGGGAGCAGAACCTGCCCGCGGCGCTTGACCTGCTGGGCACCTGGCCCGGCATCCGCCTGGTGGCGGTCAGCCCGGTGTACGATACTGCGCCCATCGGCGGCCGGCCCGACCAGCCCCGCTTTTACAACGCCGCGGCGCTGGTGGAAACCGCGCTTGGCCCGGAGGCGCTCAAGCAAGCCTTGCGGTCCATAGAGGCGCAGTTGGGCCGCCGGCGGGTCGCCGATAAGTACGCCCCCCGGCCTATCGACCTGGACATCGCCATGTACGGCCGGCAGGTACTGGGCCTGAATGGCCGGCACATTCCCGACCCGGAGATTGTCCGTTTTCCCCATCTGGCCCTGCCGCTGGCAGACATCGCGCCGGACTGGGTTCATCCAGAACTGGGCGTCACTTTGAGGGACATCGCCCGGCAAATGAGTTTTTCTGAAGAGGAGATTCAAAAATTATGAACGAGATTCCTGTTATTCTGCCAACCAACGGCAACGGAAAAGTGAACGGCAACGGGAACGGCAGTGGTCGACACGCCGCGGCGGTGAAGCTGGCCCCCCAAAAGACCGCAGAAGGCTACGACCCGGAGTTCGAGACGCTGGTTTCGCAGATGCTGACTCGACTGGGTGAGGACCCGACCCGCGATGGCCTTCAGCGCACGCCTCTGCGGGTCGCCAAGGCCATGGATTTTTTGACCAGCGGCTACCGCACCGAACTGGAAGAGGTCATCAACGGGGCGCTGTTTGAGGACGATACCGAGGAGATGGTGCTGGTGCGGGACATTGAATTCTACTCCCTGTGCGAGCACCATATGCTTCCTTTCTTTGGCAAGGCGCACGTGGCCTATTTGCCCAGCGGTAAAATCATCGGCCTGAGCAAGGTGGCCCGGCTGGTCGACCTGTTTGCCCGCCGCCTGCAGGTGCAGGAGCGGCTGACCGGCCAGGTGGCCGATACGATGATGGAAATTCTGGACGCCCGCGGGGTGGCGGTGATGCTGGAAGGCAGTCACTTCTGCATGATGATGCGGGGGGTGCAGAAGCAGAACAGCACCACGGTGACTACCGCCATGCGGGGCGCGTTCAAGACCGACCCCCAGCTTCGGGATGAATTTATGCGGCTGGCGCGGGGATAGTGCCGCGGCCAGAAGTCCATTGAGCCCCCAAAGACGCAAACGCAGACGAGTTTGCGTCTTTTTGATTCCGTGCTATGCTTACCCCCGATTTTGCATACACGGAGTGACCCCCAATGCCCATCGACTTTGCCCAAGTGATTGCCTCAGAACTGGCCGTGCGGCCCCAGCAGGTGGCCCGCGCCATCGAGCTGTTCGACAGCGACAACACCGTCCCCTTTGTGGCCCGCTACCGCAAGGAAGTGACCGGCGGCCTCGACGAAACCCAGCTCCGCACCATCCTGGAGCGG
>RFJV01000158.1 GCA_003694775.1 Chloroflexota bacterium
ACGCGAATGAAAATTTGGTAGCCCCGGCATCCCAATGCCGGGCGGGTCAGGCAACCACCCCGGCGGGCATCGGGATGCTCCGCCTACCGGTTCGGCGGTTGGCGGTCAGCCGCCGATGGTCGTATTTTCACAGGAGAGTATACCTGTTACGATTATAGCATGTTTTCTAAGGCGGGGGTAATCTGGGCCTCAACACGAAAGCACGAAGGGACGAATTTACGAACAGCATCTCTGCCATGCCGTTCATTCATAAATTCGTCCCTTCGTCAAGGCTCAGCTTATCGTTACCAGGATGGCGTTCTGGTCGACCCGGTCGCCGGGGGAAACGCGGACGGCGTGCACCTGGCCTGTTCGGGGGGCTTTTAGCTCGTTCTGCATTTTCATCGATTCAAAAATAACCACCACGTCACCGGCTTCCACCGGCTGGCCTGGCGAGACGGGGACTTCTACCACCACGCCCGGCATAGGGGCCTTGATGATGGCCTCACCGCCGGCACTGAAGCTGGATTTGATGCCGGCCAGCCGGCGGGTCCGCTCATCGGCTACGGTCACTTCAAACAGGTGCCCTTTCAGTTCGACGACGTAGGCTCCTGTGCCCTCTTTCATCCGCACATCGTAGGACTGGCCGTTGATTATCAGGGAGTGCATGGTAGTGTCCAGCATCTGGTGCATGTCCACTTCAACCGGCTGGCCGTTGACCGTGACCTGGTTGTCCTGGTTGATTTCTATGGTAAATTCCTGGTCATTGATGGTGGTGATGTATTTCATCGCTCGTCTCTCTCCCCTTATCTCAAACGGCGGTCCAGGGCTTCGCGGCGTCCGTACAGCCGCCAGGGACTGGGCTGGCTTTGGTGCAGGAGGATGGCTTCCCGGTTGCGGCGGTGGGCCACGATGGTGGCGGCCACGGCGGCCACCTGGGCCAGTTCGCCGGGCGGGGTCTGGTTGAACTGGAAGTTCCGCTCCAGAAAGGTCACATCGAACTGGCCGGCCTGGAAGCGGGCCGAGTTCATCAACTGCAGGTGCAGGGGCACGGTGGTGCTGATGCCGGTAATCCGGAACTCTTCCAGGGCGCGGCGCATGCGCAGAATGGCCTCGCCCCGGCTGTCGCCCCGGACAATCAGCTTGCCCAGCATAGAGTCGTAGTAGGGGGTCACTTCAACGCCAAAATACATCCCGCTGTCGACCCGCACACCGGGGCCGGTGGGGGTGGTCAGGCCGATAATCCGCCCGATGGAGGGCATGAAGTCGTTGGCCGGGTCTTCGGCCAGAATGCGGCACTCGATGGCCCAGCCTTTCTGCTGGACGTCGGCCTGGGTGTATCTTAGCTTGCGTCCGGAGGCTACCCTCAGCATTTCCTTGACAATGTCAATGCCGGTGACCATCTCGGTAACGGGGTGTTCTACCTGCAGGCGGGTGTTCATCTCCAGGAAATAGAAGTTCTTGTTCTGGTCCAGAATGAACTCCATTGTCCCCGCCGAGGCGTAGTTGATGGCCTGGGCCGCGGTCACGGCGATACGCCCCATTTGCTCCCGCAGGGTATCGTCCACCGCAGGGGAGGGGGATTCCTCCACCAGCTTCTGATGCCGTCGCTGGATGGAGCATTCCCGTTCTCCCAGGTGGATGATACTGCCGTGCAGGTCGCCCAGAAGCTGGATTTCCACGTGGCGGGCGTTTTCAATGTACTTTTCCAGGTACACCCGACCATCCCCAAAGGCGGCTTCAGCTTCCCGGCGGGCCACCCTGATGGCGTCCTTCAGCTCCTCTGGCTGGCGGACCAGCCGGATGCCTTTGCCGCCCCCGCCGCCGGCGGCTTTGACCAGCAGGGGGTAGCCAACCGTTTGGGCCACGGCAAACAGCTCCTCGTCGCGCAGGTCCTGGTTCTGGTCTGTGCCGGGGACCAGGGGCACGCCGGCGCGGGCCATTGTTTGCCGTGCCGCCAGCTTGTCGCCCATCAAGCGGATGATGTCCGGGGGCGGGCCAATCCAGGTCAGGCCGGCCTCTTCCACGGCTTCGGCAAAATCGGCGTTTTCGGCCAGAAAACCGTAGCCGGGATGGATGCCGTCTGCGCCGCACTGCCGGGCAATGTCGATGATTTTATCGCCGCGCAGGTAGCTGTCTACCGCGGGAGGCGGCCCCAGACGGTAGGCCTCGTGGGCCATCCGCACGTGTGGAGCCATCCGGTCGGCATCGGAGTAAACAGCCACGGCCTCGTATCCCAGTTCCTGGCAGGCCCGGATGATGCGGATGGCAATTTCGCCGCGGTTTGCAATCAGGATTTTTTTGAGCATCGCTTACCTCGTGTTTCAATCTGTCCCATTACACGGGTCTGTCCGGTATGTTTGGACAGAGGAAGGGATGCGGGGGGAACGGGCGCATTTCTGTTTTTATGGTAGCCGGGGCATCCCTATGCCCCGGCATGGGGATGCCGGGACTACGAACCATAAAATTGAAACACCCCCCCGAACCCCTCAGGTTTGTCCACAATTACTGAATTTTTGCCCCCCTTTACAGCGGAATGTTGCCGTGTTTTTTGGGCGGGTTTTCGTCGCGCTTGTTTTTGAGCATTTCCAGGGCGTTAATCAGCAGGGGGCGGGTCTGGCTGGGTTCGATGACATCATCAATAAAGCCGTAGCTGGCGGCCACATAGGGATTGGCAAATTTCTCCCGGTATTCGGCCAGGAGGGCGGCCCGGAGGGCTTCCGGGTCCTCGGCCTGGGCCAGTTCCCGGCGGTAGAGAATGTTGATGGCCCCTTCCGGCCCCATCACGGCAATTTCTGCCGTGGGCCAGGCCAGGTTGACATCCCCGCGCAGGTTTTTACAGCTCATCACATCATACGCGCCGCCGTAGGCCTTGCGGGTGATGACGGTAATCTTGGGGACGGTGGCCTCGGCAAAGGCGTACAGGAGCTTGGCCCCGTGCCGGATGATGCCGCCGTGCTCCTGGCTGACGCCCGGCAGAAAACCCGGTACATCTTCCAGAATGATGAGGGGGATGTTGAAGGCATCGCAGAAGCGGACAAAGCGGGCGGCCTTAACCGAGGCGTTGATGTCCAGTGCACCGGCCAGCACTGCCGGCTGGTTGGCAACAATGCCCACGCTGTGGCCGTTCATCCGGGCAAAACCGACGATGATATTTTCGGCAAAGTGGGCCTGCACTTCCAGGAAGAACCCGTTATCGACGATAGCCTGTATTACTTCGTGCATGTCGTAAGGCTTGCCGGGGTTATCGGGGATGATGGTGTCCAGCCGGCTTTCCGTCCGCAGGGGGTCATCCTGACAGGCAGTAGAGGGCGGGTCTTCCATATTGTTGTTGGGAATAAAGCTGAGCAGAGTGCGGACCAGATACAGGGCTTCTTCTTCGCTGTCCGGGGCAAAGTGGGCCACCCCGCTGGTCTGGCTGTGCACCGCCGCGCCGCCCAATTCCTCAAACGAAACCTCTTCCCCCATCACCGAGCGCACCACTTCCGGCCCGGTGACGAACATGTAGCTGGTGTCGCGGGTCATAATGATAAAATCGGTCAGGGCCGGCGAGTAGACTGCACCGCCGGCACAGGGGCCGAGAATGCAGGAAATTTGGGGAATCACCCCGCTGGACAGGGTGTTGCGCAGAAAGATGTCGGCATAGCCGCTCAAGCTGGCAACCCCTTCCTGGATACGCGCCCCGCCGGAGTCGTTCAGGCCAATCAGGGGGGCGCCGTTTTTCAGGGCCATTTCCTGAATTTTGACGATTTTATCGGCGTGGGCGCGGCCCAGACTGCCGCCCATCACGGTAAAATCCTGGGCATACACGTAGACCAGCCGCTCGTCGATGGTTCCGTAGCCGGTGACCACGCCATCGCCCAGCGGCTTGTTTTTGCCCAGGCCGAACTCTGCGGCCCGGTGGGTGACAAAGTGGTCCATTTCTCTGAAGGACCCGTCGTCCAGCAGAAGTTCAATCCGTTCGCGGGCGGTCAGCTTGCCTTTCTCGTGCTGGGCCTTGACCCGCTCCGGGCCGCCGCCCTGACGGGCCTGCTGTTTCATTGCCCGCAAGTGCTGAATAGGCAGGGATAATGTCATGTTGTATTTTCCTCCGGGTAATAGTGGTTGACCGGGGGCACAGTCAGGGAGCAGTGCGGACTTCCCTGTCCCGGACGGCGACCGGCAGTCGCCCGCCCGTTCCCTGGACCGGGTGCATCATCGGACTTGGGGTTCTGGCGAACTCCAGATAATACAACCCTCAACCGGGACAGAAGTTTCGGTATCTTTGTGATTGGGTAGCTGTTTAGCCGTCCACGAATTTTTCACGAATACCCGAATATACGAATATACGAGTGTACGATGTAAAGAAACATTCGTACATTCGTAATTTCGTAATTTCGTAATTTCGTGTTCCGGGACAGGCAAAAATTTGAAACGCACCCTGCGACTCTTCTCCTAATGACGCCAGGGGAAGAATGTGGTATAATTATGGGAAATGGCAAATTGTGAAGGGGGAATAGGGCAGGTTGCAGTCTAAAGTGAATCTCCAATCTCCAATCCCCTTTTCTGTACAAATACGGCAGTTTCTGCTACAATAAAACTGATTATGTAAAATCAGAGGGATGAACGATGCCCACAATCGAAGACGGCAGGACAGCAATAGCGCAGGGGAATCTCCAGGGGGCACGGCTGATTTTTGAGGCCATTCTCCAGGAACAGCCGCGCAATGAAGATGCCTGGCTGGGGTTGGCCGAGGTGCTGACCGACCCGGAAGACAAGCGAATTTGCTACGAAAATGTCCTGAAAATCAACAAGAACAACCAGGCCGCCAAAGAGGGCCTGCGCAATCTGGAACCCAAGGCCGACCCGCTGGTGGCCGCGCTGGCTCCCCAACCCCCACCCGAAGAAGCGGGCGAGGGGTTCATGGACGAGGACGATTCTACCATCCTCTCCGCCCGCCCCGATTTTGCCGACGTTGCCGCCGAGGCCGAAGACGGCGCTTCGACCGCGGTGCTGGTGGCGCTGGGGTTGGCCCTGTCGGTGGTGGTTTTTGCCGTTGGGGGGGGAATTATTTACTTCATTCTGACCGCCCTCTCCGGGGTGTAATCCGCTCCGGCTGACAGGATACCATGCTTCCCGATTTCAGACTGCGGCAGAGGGAATACCTGCTGGAAATCAGCCGGGCCATGAGCGCCCGGCTCGATTTGTCTTCCCTGATGGAGCTGATTCTGCGCAGTGCGGTGGAAATTCTGGCCGGACAGGCCGGCCTGATTACCCTGCGCCGCGACGACGGCTCCTTTGTTCCGTTTGCCAGCATCGGCCTGCCGGTTCGCGCCGTGCCCCTCTTTGAACCCCTCTGGCGCGACCTGGAGTCTGTCTCCCGGCACGGTTCCGT
>RFJV01000755.1 GCA_003694775.1 Chloroflexota bacterium
CCGCCCCCACCGCCCCCCGGCGGGCCAGCCGGTATGGGGGCCGGTTGACCCGCCGCGCCCACGCCCGCGCCGCCCAGCGGCTGAAAGCGAAGCCGCGGCGGTCCGGCTTCGGCGGGTTCACCGCCACCGCCACCCCCACCGCCAAAGGCGCTTCCGGCAAACGCGCCAGGCCGGGAGAACGGGCCGCGAATCTCGGACGGAGCCGAGCCGCCTCCGCCGCCAGTGGGGAAGCGCGCCGCGGTAGACGGGGTTTCCTGGGGCATACCGCCCCCGGACCCGCCGCCAGAGCCGCCGCCGGACTCTTCGGAGCCGCCTCCGCCGCCCGACCCGCCGCCGGAGCCACCGCCGGCCGCGCCGCCAGCCGCCGGCGCGGCTTCTGCCGCCGGGTTAAGCTGGTCGGCAAAGGCTTCTTTGACTCCGGCCAGCCAGTCACGGGGAATGCCGTAGTCGTCGTAACTGCCCTGCATGTAGCCCTGCAGGGAATCTTTGACCCCGGCCAGCCAGTCGTGGGGGATGCCGTAATCGTTGGCTCCCGCGGCCAGCGCGCCGGCGGCCTGGGCCAGCGGATTGCCCTGGAAGAAGTTAGCGGCCAGTCCTCTACCGCCCAGCAGGCCCGGGGTGGCAAAGATAGACGCGGCCAGCCGGCCCGGAGCAAAACCGCCCGGACCCGCGCCCGCGCCTGTACCGGCTCCGGCCCCAACGCCTGCCCCAACCACCGCCCCTGCGCCTGTCCCTTCACCGGCAGAGCGGAACGGCGATGCGGCCTCTTCCTCGGCTTGCTGGAGTATCTGGTTGATTTCGCGGGTCACCCTGGACGCCTCGGACAGGGCGTGCACCAGCCGCTGAAGCGCCGGAAGCACCTCCTGCTCCATTTCGGAAAAGAAGGCCTCCGACCCGCGGCCAATCCAGTCGTTCCGCAGGCGGTTCATCGCCGCCTGCACCTGCTGGACCATCTGCGCCACCGCCTCCGACTGCTGTCCAAACCGGGAGGCTGCATTTTCCAACTGGTCAAAATTTGCCTGGATAATATCGGTCATGATGATTGCTCCATTGGAAATGGCGTTTTTGCAGGGGCACAGCGGCGCTGTGCCCACAAATTTTCACCTGTGCCCGGTACGGGTATCCATCGTTGCCGTGCCGACCGGGTCGGCCGGACTCCCTGTACCGACCGGGACGGTCGGGATCCCAGGTCAGGACTCCTGCGGGCTTCCTTGAAAATAGTCACCCCTACTGCTACCCTGCTACCTGCTACCTGCTACCTGCCACCCTGCTACCTGCTACCTGCCACCCTGCTACCGCACAATGAACTTCAGGGAAATACTGCTCCGTTCCAGAACGATGGTATCACCGGGGTTGAGAGGATGCTTCTCCTCTCCGACCGGTATCAGCTCGCCATCCGGGGTTTTGAGCAGGGTAGGATTGCGCGACATACTCTCCACAAAATACTGGCCGTCGGTTTCGGTAATCATAGCGTGCCGACGCGACACCCGCAGTCCGGTCTGGTACGATTCCAGGTTGACGGCAATCCAGTCATCGTGAGGCTGGTTGGGGTCCGGGCGGCCAATGATGGCCGGCACCCAGTGAAGCTTGTACACCTTACCGCTGGTCTGCTCCCGCAAATACAGATGCTGTGACGGTCGCCGGGTTCCTTCGGGCAGGGTGGGACGGGTTTCAACCAGCACCAGCCGGCTCCCCGGCGCTACCTGCTCCTGCAGAGGGCGGTCGTCCACCAGTTGGGACTTGTCCTCGGCCTTGAACAGCACGTAGTTTTCCGGTATGTCGCTCAGGTATTCCAGCTCCCGGAACTCCTGCAGAACTGCCTGCACAAGCTGTGACGGGGTCAGGTCTGGCAGGGCCAGGGCACGCTGTTGCTTTTGTTCAAACACATCAACCAGCAGTTCAAGACGATTGGGGGTCGCACTCATGCGGATTCCTCCTTCCCTTCAGGCAGGGAAGCCTCAATATCCATCAAAATCGACTCGTCGTCCATCACGCTCAGGGTAGCCTGGATGACCTCATCGGGCAGGCCGCTGGCCTGTTTTTCCCGAATCCACATTTCCCGGAGCAGTTCCATCAGGGTTTCTTCGTTGGTCCAGCTTGCCACATCCAGAGCCAGCAGACGGGCCGTCACCAGGTCGGCGGCGCCGTTGCCTTCCCTGAGCCGGGCCAGTTCCTGCTGAAGCCCGCGGCGCAGAAGGGACATCAGCCGCAGGAGCCGCTCGCTCTGCTGGGGAATGACCGCGGCCGCTCCGGGCACCGGCGCGGCCCATTCGGCCTGCTGGTCCGGATAAAGGGCACAGATTTTTTCCACCCACCGGTCCAGGGCCTGGGCGACAAAGGCCGCTTCGTCTTCCTCTTCCGGCAGGGGTGACGTTCCCAGCTCCACATAGGGACTGGCAACCTGCACCATCGTTGCCTGCCCGGACTTGACGATGAAGCCGCGGCCAACCGGCAGTTCCCTGGCCCGCACCTCCGGCGGCGTGCGCGACACCCGCAGGGTTTCCACCGCCTGGGCCGTCCGCAGGCCAATGCCAAAGTTGGAGGCCTGCACCCGCCGGCGCAGTTCGCTGATGCCGCTGTCCAGCGTCCCGCCGATGATGAAGTGGATGCCGTCGCGTCCGTACCGCCGGGCCAGACCGGCCAGCTCGCGCGGCAGGTCTCTAATCCGGTCAATCTCCTCGCTCAGGTCGTCGTAATTATCGATGACAACAAATACCTCGTAGCCCGGATTTTGCGTGGCCAGCACCTCCCCTTCCTGCTTCAGGTTGGTCACCAGGGCTTCCAGCTGGTCCACCTCGGAGATGGAGGCCAGCACGTGGGGCAGTTCGTCCAGAGTATGCTGTCCGTCGTACTCGGCAAACTTGCGCTGGAGGTCAACCAGCACCAGCTTGACCTGCTCCGGCGAGTAGCGGTAGGCCAGCGACAGCACCCAGCTGTACAGAGTGGTCGTTTTGCCCGACAGCGGCGGCCCGACCACGGCAAAATGCGGCCCCAGCCGCTTCAGGTCGAACAAGGCCGGCTTGAGCCGGCTGTCCTGCCCGATGACCGCCTGAATGCGGGTCGAACGGGCCGGGCCGACCTCGTCCAGCATTTCCTGCAGGGAAACAAGCTCCGGCAGAATGCGGATGGGGTCCGGGCGACTGCGCCAGGGGCGGGTTTCCACACACCGGGCCATATTGGCCGCCATCAGGCGGATTTCGTCCGCTTCGGCGCGGGTATCGCGGCCATCCTCCGGATTAAAAATGCCCACCGGCAAGGCCATGTGGAACATCAGCGGGCGGCGGCCCACCCGGATGTAGCCCCGACCGGGAATGTCGTCGAACTCAATGGCTCCGCGGCCTACAATATCCATATAGCGGTCGGTATTGGACTGTTTGAAGGTGATGCGCTCGCCAAACAGGTTGTACAGCTTGCCGGGCATATTGGTGGGCACATTGGCCGTCGCCACAAAGGTGACCCCCATACTAAGCGAGCGGCGCACCAGCGGAAGCAGAACCGATTCCACCAGCAGTTCGTAATTTTCCTGAAGCTCCGGGAAGTTATCTATCAGCACCAGCACCGCGGGCAGAGCCTGGTCGGGGTGGCGCTCGTTGTAATCGTACAGGCTGACCGCGTCGGCGGCGCTGAGAATCTGCTGGCGCTCCTCCACCAGCCGGTTCAGCCGGTCCAGCAGGCGCTGGAGGCGTTCCTCGTAAGCCTCCTCGTCGGCGTAGATGACCGCGCCCACGTGGGGCAGGTCTTCAAAACTGCGGAAGTTGCGCCCGCCCAGGTCCAGGATGTAGGCGTGCAGTTCGTCCGGCGAATGGGTGGTGGCCAGGCCGGTCAGCAGGGTGCGCAGGAAAGAGGTTTTGCCCCAGCCGGAGTCGCCAAACACGGCCAGATGGTTGCGGCTCAGGTCGAACACCAGCGGGTCCTGCCGGGCTTCGGCGGGGTGGTCCAGCAGACCGACTACGGGCCGCAGGGCCGTGCGCCGCCAGTCGATGCCGGGCCACAGGGCGTCTACGTCGTCATTCAGCCAGTCGGTGACCGCGGGGTTGAGGACAAAGGTGCGGTCCTTTTGGGCATCGTGCAGGCGGGACTGCAGGCTGAACTGGGTGGGCAGGAAGCCGGGCCAGGGCTTGGGGGCCATCCTGCCGTCCACCAGCTCCGAGGCCAGCCTGACCACCATATCGAACAGGCGGGGCGTATCCTCGCTGGCCGGCGGCGGTGCCGGGGGACGGTCGGGCCACAAAACGGGCAGTTCCCGGTCGTCGGGCTGAGGTTCGCCGGTGTAGGACACCTGGATAAGCTCCAGGTTTTCGTTGCCTACCTGGATGTATCCCCGGCCCGGAATGCCGTTGGGCAGGAAGGCCGCGTCCGGCGCTCTCAGCATTTCGCGGCTGGTATCGGTCTGCTCCACCCGCAGGCAAATGCGCAGTTTGATGTTGGCCCGCATCTGGTCCGACACGCCCTTGGGTCGCTGGGAAGCCAGAATCAGGTTGACCCCCTGAGCGCGGCCCACGCGGGTAATGCTTTCCAGTTCGGCCCGGTACTCCGGGTTGTCGTCAATCATTTCGGCGTACTCGTCGATGATGACGAACAGGTGAGGGTACGGCTGGTAGGTCAGGTGCAGGCCCTTGCGCCGGTATTCCACAATGTCCTTGGTGCCGGTTTCGGCGTTCAGCGCCTGCCGGCGGCGAATTTCGGCATTGATAGAGGTAAACATCCGGTCCACCGCGGCCTTGTTCAGGTTGGTGACGATGTCTACGCAGTGAGGCAGGTTTTCAAACGGCTTAAACGCACCGCCGCCCTTGTAGTCGACCAGGACAAAATTGAGAATATCCGGCGACTGGAAGGCCACCAGGCCGATTATCATCGTCATCAGCATTTCCGACTTGCCGGAACCGGTGCCGCCAGCAATCATTCCGTGCACGCCATCGGTTTTGGCCGACAGGTGCAGGAACCGCTTGCGGTTGCCGCTGGTGATGCCCAGCACCCCCTGGAGCCAGTCGGCGTGCTCTGCGGAGCCGGTTTCGGCCCACTTGCGGGCCATCGCCGCCTTGAGTTCGTTCAGGAAATCTCGCTCCGGACTGATGCCGAAGACCTCGGCCAGCACCTGCCGGAAGGAGGAGGATTTGGGCAGGGCGTCGATGCGGAGCGGCTCCGGCCCGGACCAGGCGTCGCGGCCCAGCTCGGTCATTACCCGGCCCAGCTCCCGAATTTGGGGAATTTCTCCCGTTATCTGGCCGGTCTCGTCCACTGCGCCGGCGGCCAGGGCAATCTGGAACTCCAGCGGCTGGCGTCCGGCCCTGACGTAGCCCCGGCCCGGAATTTCGTCGATTTCCGGAATATTCCCGCCGACAACAGCCCGGTAATCATCCGGGTTGGCCTGACGGAGAGTCAGCCGCTCGGTAAAGAGGCTGTAGAGCTTGCTGGACAGTTCGTTGAGCCGGTTGACGGAGATAGCAAAATGGAGGCCGTAGGCTTTGGCCTGCCGCACCAGGAAGATGAAGGCTTCCAGCAGGTTGTCCTCGCTGTCTTTTTTGCCCCCCTCGCCAAAGGTTTCGATGAACTCAGCAAAATTGTCGATAACCACCAGAATGGCCGGCTCGATTTTATCGGGATGGCTGGCGTTGTACTCGTACAGGGTAGACACCCCGGCCTCGCTGAACAGCCGTTTGCGGGTGTCGATAATATCGTTCAGCTCGCGCAGAATCTGCTGGACCCGCTCCTCGTAGCCGCGCTCGTCGGGCATAATCACCGTACCGACCTGCGGCAGAGCGCGCAGGACTTCCAGATTGCGGCCTCCCAGGTCCAGGATGTGGGCGTGGAACTCCGCCGGGGAGTGGGTGGCGGCCAGGCTGACAATCAGCGACCGCATAAAGGTGGTTTTTCCCCACCCCGATGCGCCGAACAGCACCACGTGCCCCCTGGTCATATCGACCACCAGCGGAAGCTGGCGGGCATTGTACGGGTCGTCGGCCAGGCCAACGATGGCCCGCATGGCGTTTTTCTGCCAGTCCACGCCGGGCCAGGCCACCTTGCCGGACAGCCAGTCGGCGACAAAGGGGTTGAGACTGCCGGCCTGCCCGCGGCGGCTCATCGTCATCAGCGGCTTGTAGCCGGCGTCCACGTACTCCTCCACCAGGGGGCTGGACAGGGTCATACTGGTTGGCAGGAAGGGTGGCCAGGGGGTGCGGGGCCGCTCGTTCTGGAGCAGTTGGTTGCACAGGTCGACCACCACATCGTAGAATTTGGGGGGCCGCCCGCCTTCCGGGATTTCGGCGTACTCGTAATTTTCGCCGGTGTAGGCTACCTGGATGAGTTCGATATTTTCGTTGCCAATCTGCAGGTAGCCGCGACCGGGCATACCGCTGGGCAGGAAGGCCGCGTCGGAGCGGCGGAGCATTTCGCGGCTGGTATCTACCTGCTCCACCCGCAGGCAGATGCGGAACTTGATGTTGGCCCGCATCTGGTCCGACACGCCGGTCGGTCGCTGGGAAGCCAGCAGGAGGTTGACCCCCTGCGCCCGGCCCACGCGGGTGATGCTGTCCAGTTCGTCCTTGAATTCCGGGTTGTCGGTAATCATTTCGGCGTATTCATCGATGATGATGAACAGGTGGGGGTACGGCTGGTGGGTCAGGTGCAGGCCCTTGGCCCGGTATTCCACAATATCCTTGGTGCCGGTTTCGGCGTTGAGGGCCTGCCGTCTCTGCATTTCCGCATTGATGGCGGTAAAGAAGCGCCGCACCGCGGATTTGTTGAGGTTGGTGATAATGTCTACGCAGTGGGGCAGGTCTTCAAAGGGCAGGAACGCGCCGCCGCCCTTGTAGTCGACCAGAACAAAGTTCAGCACGCTGGGGTCGTAGTTCAGGGCCAGGCTGACGATGAGGGTCATCAGCAGTTCCGACTTGCCGGAGCCGGTGCCGCCGGCAATCAGGCCGTGGACCCCGTCTCGCTTGGCCTCAAAGTGCATCTCACGCAGGCGGTTGCCGGAAATAACGCCCAGGGTCGCCTTGAGCCAGTCGGCCTTTTCCGGCTCCAGGCTGTCGCGCCAGTTTTGGGCGGCCTGGGCCTTGAGCTGGGCCAGGAAGGTTTCGTTCAGCTCCAGGTTGAACTGGCGGGCCAGTATCTGCTTGAACAGAATGGCCCGCGGCAGGGCGTCGACGCGGCGGGGGTGGCGATAGGTGTAGCCGGTAGCGGCGATGTACTCCTGCATATTGCGGGCAAACTGCTCCAGCTCGCGGGTTTCGTTGGCCTCCTCCCCCACTCCCTGGCGGCGCAGGTCGATAGGCTGGGCAATCTGGCAGGCCAGCGGCAAATAGCCCACCTTCACGTAGCCCCGGCCCGGTATGTCGCCAATATCGCTGACATGCCCACCGACAATGGCCCGGTACTCGGTCGGTTCGGCCAGCTTCAGGGTGAGCCGCTCGGTAAAGAGGCTCTGAAGCTGGCTGGAAAGGACGTTCAGCTCGTTGGCGGTAATAACAAAATGGATACCGTACGGCTTGGCCTGCCGGGCCAGCCCGACAAATCTGGTGAAGGGTGTCTCCACGTCCGGGTCTGCATCTGCGCCGAAGGTTTCGCGGAACTCGATGAAGTTATCGATGGCGACCACCACCGCGGGCAGGCTTTCGTCCGGGTGGGCGGCGTTGTACTGGTACAGGTCGGGGGCGGCGGCATTGCTGAGGATGGTTTTGCGCTGTTCCACCATATCGTCCAGCTCGCGCAGAAGCTGTTCTACCCGTTCCTCGTACCCTTCCGCGTCGGGGATGATGACCGAACCGACGTGGGGCAGGTT
Source organism: Chloroflexota bacterium (assembly GCA_003694775.1). Lineage (GTDB taxonomy): Bacteria > Chloroflexota > Anaerolineae > 4572-78 > J111 > J111. Next base: position 7,781 of record RFJV01000755.1, read on the forward strand.
TTCCAGCACCCCCAGGTTGCGCCCGCCCAGGTCCAGCAGGTAGATGTGCAGGTCGTTGGGGGAATGGCTGGCGGCCAGGCTGACCACCAGCGAACGGATAAAGGTGGTTTTGCCCCAGCCGGACGCGCCGTACAGCACCACGTGGCCGCGCGGCAGGTCGATGACCAGCGGTTGCTGTTTGGCCGCGTAGGGGTTATCCACCAGCCCGACCACCGGACGCAGGGCGTAGTTCTCCCAATCCAGCCGGGACACCCAGCCGTTTTCCCCGTTGAGCCACTTGTTCACCGCCGGGTTGAGGGTCAGGGTGTCGTCCGGGTGCTGGCCCAGCATGATGCGGTCCACTTCCACCAGGTACTCGGCAGAGGTGACCGCCGGGATGTTGGGGTCGGGGGAAACCAGCACCTCAGACAGCGACAGCCGGGTGGGGAGGAACTCCGGCCAGGGAGCACGCTGTTTTTCTACTCCGTGCTCGCGGGCCAGCCGGTCCAGCATGGTAATGACTGCCTTGTACAGCTCCGGCGGCTCTTGGTCCTGCGACTCATCGTAGCCGGTCCGGTCGGGCCAGATGACCGGTGCGGTGGGGCCGCGGGAGGGGTCTTTTACCTTTTCGCCAGTGTAGGCCACCTGGATTAGCTCAATTTCCTCATTGCCGACCTGCAGGTAGCCGCGTCCGGGGATGTCGGAGGGGAGGAAGGCGGCCTCGGAACGGCGGAGCATTTCCCGGCTTTCGGCGGGGGTTTCTACTCGCAGACTGATGCGGAACTTGATGTTGGAGCGCATCTGGTCGGTAACGCCGCTGGGACGCTGGGCGGCCAGAATCAGCGACACGCCCTGCGCCCGGCCCACGCGGGTGATGCTTTCCAGCTGGGCCTTGAACTCGGAACGGTCAGCAATCATCTCGGCAAACTCGTCGATGATGATAAACAGGAAGGGGTACGGGTGGTAGGTCAGGTGGAGGCCCTTCTGCCGATACTCGACAATATTCTTGGTGCCGGTTTCGGCGTTCAGGGCCTGGCGTCTCTGCATCTCGGACTGGATGGCGGTAAACATCCGGGTGACGCCGTCGGCTTCCAGGTTGGTGATGATGTCTACGCAGTGGGGCAGGGCTTCAAACTCTTTGAACGCGCCGCCGCCCTTGTAGTCGACCAGGACAAAATTGAGCACGGTGGGGTCGTAGGTAATGGCCATAGCCGTGATGAGGGTTATCAGCAGTTCCGACTTGCCGGAGCCGGTGCTTCCGGCGACCATCCCGTGCACGCCATCCCGCTTGGCCGAAAAGACCAGCGTGCGGGGCTTGTTGCCGGCCATCATGCCCAGCTTACAGCGAAGCCAGTTGGCAAAATCCGGCTGAACGCTGTACTGCCAGTTGTTCCAGGCATCGGCCTCAATGTCGGACAGGCTGGAGTAGCCCATAAAGTCCATAAAAGAGACGGCGCGGCTCAGGTTGGCCCCAAAACTTTCGCGGATGCGGAGCTGGGCCAGCTGGCGGGCCAGCACGCTCATCTCCTCGCGGCGTGATACGTAATCGGCCTGGCCCACGTAGCGGAACGTGTTGACCCCTACCTCGGCGTAGCGGAAATGCAGGCGCTGGATGGTTTCCATGCGGCTGTTGGTGGCCGGTGTGGTGCGCTCTACCTCTATCACCGCGGTACAGCCGCCGGGCACTTTGGCCCGCTCCGGCACCAGGAATATCACTGCCGCGCCCAACTGCGCCCCTTCTTCCAGCAGGATAGACATGGCCGCGTCCGATTCCAGCCGGTTGAGCGGAGAATTTTCATCATAGGTAGCGTCCATCAGGTCGACCACCACCAGCAGGAAGGGGAGGGTGGGGTCGGCGCCGCTCTGGTTTTCGTCGCGCTCCTGGAGACGGATTCTGCGCTGGGCCAGCACCTTGCGGATGCCTTCCAGGTAGCGGCCCAATACGCCTTCTTCGTCCTCGCCAAAAACCTTTTCCGACGAGTCTTCCTGGATGTCTTCCACAAAGCAGAGGTATTCGTTTTGGTCGTCCTTCTGGCAGTGGGGCATATCAGCGGCCCACTGCCACTCCTGCCGGCGGCTGGCAAGGACAAACAGACGGGCGTCGGAGGGGGCGTGAAAAACCAGGTAGTGAGCCAGCATGGCCCGGATGCCGGGATACACCGATTCCGGGTCGCCAGCAATACCGAGGGCGTGAGTCACGGGGGTGCGGGATTCCTGGGCCTCTTTTTCTTCTTTCTCTTCCTGCTCCGCCTCTTCTTCGGCCTGCTTCTTTTTGTCGACATGCGGGGTGCGCAGAGAAAGAATGACCGGAATATCGTTAACAAAGAGGGAGTCCTGCTGGAGCTTGAGCGCCTTGCGCACCTGGGGGTCGTCATAATTCTGGGCTTCGCGCAGGACGTAGGTCACCGTAGAGGGGAGCGTACCGATACCGAGACGGATAACGCCGAAATCATCGTCGGAGGTGCGGCGCTCCCAGAGACGGGCTTCGGCGCGGAGGGTGCGTTCCGGGCGCTCCACCTCGGCGCGGGCACTGTGCACCAGCCGGAAAACGGTCTGCCGGTCGGGGTAGTTGTAGCGGTAGAAGCGCCTCTGCATGTCGTGGTACATATTCATTTCGCGGATCAAGTCGACCAGCCGGTCATCGTAGGCCTGCTCCAGGGCGGCCCGCTGGAGCATTTCCTTGCGGAAACTGTAGATGGAATACCCCACGGAGGCCAGCACCGAAAGGGCCATCGGCAGGACAAAGAGCGGATTGCGTCCCACGCCCCCCAGGGTACCAATCAGGATGTAGCCGATGATGGTCAGCAAGGGCAGGGAGACCTGCACCAGACGCTCGTTGCCCGCCTCGTCCTTATCGGGCGGCGGGGGAATGTCGATTTCATCAAACGGCAGTTCTGGCTGGATGCGCGGTGGGCGGTCAATGTAAATAATTTGCTTCATCGGCCTTCTCGAAAGATAGTTGGGGCGTTAGTGAGTTGGGGAGTTGAGAATCTCTCAATCTCTAATCTCCAATCCCTCATCACCCAAAATTTTAAGTTGACACACAGCCCAATTAAGGGTAGGGTAATAGGTAGTGCTGTTCCGGTCTGCTCAAAATAAAGGGGGGTCTTATGAAACAAGTATGCCTGCTGTGCAACCGTACATCGCCGGACAACAACCTGTACTGCCAGGAAACCTACTGCCCGGCGGAAATGTCGCCGACCATTCTGGATTACGGCGAATGGATTGGCGATATCGAAATTGTCAAGCCGGTCGCGGTTCTGCGGTCTGCCGTGCTGTACGAAGCCATCCACCAACAGGAGAAAGTTTTTCTCAAGGTGGCCCATCCGGGCACGGAGCACAAGGAACGGCTCAAAAGAGAGGCCGAGTTTCTGCGCGACCTTCAGCTTGGCGGCAAGCAGAGCCAGTACCTACCAACCCTGCTTCCCCCTTATGCGTACACCAACCTCAAAACGGACGCCTACGGCAAAACAATGCTCCAGGGGCATCTGCTCTACTTTTACCTGTTTGAACATTTCGACGGCCTGCCCCTGCGCGACGTTTTGACAGAACATCCCCAGCTGTGGATTAACCACGTCTGCTGGATTGTCATCGGGCTGGCGCATGCGATGGCTTTTCTGCACAGCCGCGGTATGCACCATCTGGCCCTGTGCCCCGAAGGGGTGCTGGTGCGCTTTGACGAAGACCCCAATGTACCCCGTGTGCTTCTGTACGACCTGGGCATTGCCACCGATGCGACAGGTCTGCACCAACACTGGTATCCCGGTTTCATTCTGCCGGCCTATACTGCGCCGGAACTGCTCGGTGAGGGCAAAATCCGGCCCGACTACACGACCGATGTCTACGGCCTGGGGCTGATTCTGTACGAACTGCTGGTCGGCGAGCCGGTGTACCCCTTCAAGCTCAAGAGCGATGCCGAAGTGTACAGCGACATCCAGCGCAACCGGCGCACCAAAATGACCCGTCTGGAGGATGTGAAGACCGTAGCCAATATTGCCCTCCAGGCCGTTGACCCCCGTCCGGAACGGCGGCAAAAAGACGTGACCGTGCTGGCAAAACAGCTGTTGGCCTACTTTGGCGAACTGCCGGCAGAAAAGAAGAGCCGTTGGCCCCAGCCCCGAACGATGATGGTCGCCACGGCGGCTCTGCTGGCGATTGCCTTTGTTCTGGCGGTAGCCATATCGCTGGGTAATTTTGCCGGTTAGCGGGTCATCAGGGCAACCGGCGAGTCGCCCTGATGACGTTCGTTACTTCTAGCCGGGCCATATCAATAGAACCGGGTTGCGCCCAGCGCATCGCCCCGTTCGTAAGCGTCTACGGATTTGTTCAGGTCGTCCATCAGCTCGCGGCACTTCTCTGCCATCTGCTCGATGTACGGTTTAATCATCTCGATAAAGCCGATAAGGGCATAACCCCCTACCAGGCCGATAAAGGCTGTGGTTTTGAGGATAGTCAGCAGACCTTCCAGGACTTTGTTGACCGCGTCTAACGTTTCCCCAATGTTGCCAAACTGTTTTGCCATATTCCGAACGGCTGGAATGTCCATATATACTTCATCAGCCATGAGAACCTCCCGAAAATAGTTTAATGAGTTGGGGAGTTTGTTAGTTGGAGAGTTCGTGAACGGCGCAATCTCCAATCTCCAATCTCCAATTAACCCGAATAAATAGAACCAAACAGGTCTGCCAGACCGTTAATTTTGGCCTGCACCTGTTCGTCGGCCCGGTCAATCACATCTACGGCGTGCTGGATGTTCTTTTGCATAATCTGAATATGCTCCGCCACGCGCCCCACACCGGGTATCATCAGGCTCGATACCTCTTCCACAAAGGCATTGGCCCCTTCACCAACCCAGATGCCGCCCACCACGGCCTGAACCATCGCTCGCATGGGGGCCAGGGCCATTTCCTGGACAATGTTGAGCTGGCTGGTCAACTGCGACAGCACCCCCTCTACAACCCGGCGGGCCAAGCGAATTAATGCTCTTGTTATTGCAGACATAATCCACGCTCCTTAATCGTCATTAAAACTTGCCGGCAGAAGTCTTGTCGGCCTCCTGCATATACCGGATGGCCTGCTGAACGTCGCCGGCAAGCTCCTGGAACTTGTCGTTCAGGCGGCTGATAGCCGGCGATAGCTGACTGCGGATGGCATTGGTAAACGCCTCGCCGCCCCGTCCCAACAGGGCCCCCTCTTCCAGCGTGTTGGCAATACTCTGCATTTCCTGCAAGGTGTTGTCTAACTGCTCAACGCCCCGCTGGAACGTTTGTATCATTTCTTCCGCGGTTGCGTATACAAGTTTAATTTCTTCGGTCATCATTACCTCCACTGAAGATAGCTGGCTAGTTTGTGAGTTGGTGAGTTAAAGAGTTTGCGAGTTAGAGAGCTACGCAATCTCCAATCTCTAATCTCCAACCCCCTACGTACTGCTGGAGCGGAAGGGTGAACTGGCTTCCTCTTCCGCCTGCTGCATAATCTGGACGATATCTTTGGTGACGCGGCTGGCTTCTTCCAGGGCCTGCTGAAGGCGCTGGGTTGCCGGCAGGACCTCGCCCTCCATTTCATCGAAGAACGCGTCCGAACCACGGCCAATCCAGTCGTTCCTGAGCCGGCTCATGCTGGAGCGTACCTGCTGGAGCATCTGCTGGACCTCCTGCGCCTGGTTCGCAAACCGGCTGGCGACCTGTTCAAGCTGGTCATAATCCGCCCGAATTTCATCTGCCATAATGGACTCACTCCTTTCAATGCAACATCAATAACAATTAGAAACAGCGAACAGAAAAAAATTCCTCCCCTCTGCCGCGCGCGGACTACCGCGGCCAGACGGTATCAAACTACCGGCAAATCAATACAACACCCGGTCTGGGCGAAAACCAGGGATTACCACGCTATTCTTTTTTGATGACGAGAAAACAAATTGGGGGTAAAATTACCGGACCGACGTAGTGGGAAGGTGTCAGTTAAGGAATAAGCAGTTGTAAAGGTGGAAAACAGCTCACAACCCGATAATGAGGCCTAAAAAACAGTTTGCAAATTGAACTTCCCCCCGATGTTCAATGGCCAATACTGTCCGCTCTCCTCCTGCAGTTATACAACCGGGGTATTTCTGCAAACGCGAAAACGATTTTAGACCTTGATGCTGTTTCTGACCCCGGATTTATCGTGTAAAACCAGTATATGAGATAAAAATATGTTTGTCAAGAGGACTTTAGGACGAATTTTCTAACAATTGCCCAACTTCACCCCTGTTTTCGATAATTTTTAAGAATTCAAGTTTCAATTCAGTTGAAATTTCTGCTATAATGGATACGGGGATGCCAACACCAAACTCACCACCATATCCACACCGAACATAGTCTGCTTTGGGTGTACTCCTTTACTGCCGCCATCTTTTTCTCGGCTCACAACCACTTTCCAATCTCCAAAACCTCAATAACCGCACGTGGGGGGGAAATCACTATGTCTGCAAACCGCATACTGACGCTTGCCTTGCTGTTCCTGCTGTGGAGCATCTTGCCCGCATCTGCCGTGGCCCAGGCCCCGCCCGGCGGGGTCATTGTCAGCTACCCCGCCGCCGAGCCGCAGGAAGACAGCATGGCCCTCAGTGTGTTCTTCACCGTGGTCGATACCGAAGGCCGGCCCATCTCCAGACCGGGCATCGAAACCGTCACCATCCAGCTCCTGGGCGGAAGCTCCCCCCCCATCCCTGCCTCCTATGCCGACCCGCAGACCCCCTTCTTCATTGCCCTGGTGCTGGACGCCAGCGGCAGTATGGCAAACGTTATGCCCAAAGTGCGCGAAGCGGCCCAGCAAGCCATCGACAATGCCCCAACCAGCGCCCGTGTGGCAGTCATCAAGTTCAACGACCTGTCCATTGATGACCAACTGCGCCCCATCCAGAACTTTACCAACGACCTGGTGCTGGTCAAAGGGGCCATCAACGCCATCGAAGCCGAACCCAACGCCCCCACCTGTCTGTACAACGCGGCGTACAAAACCATCGAACTGCTGGACGAAGCCACCCAGAATCCCCAGGAACGCCAGGCCATCATCCTCTTCACCGATGGCAAGGACGAACGAGCCGACGGCAGTCCGTGCAGTCAGTGGAAATACGATGACGTCATCAATCGGGCCACCCGTGCCCTGCCGATTACCCCCATCCACACTATCGGCCTCTGCGCCGACGCCCTGTGCAGTAACATCAAAAAAGAAGAACTGCGCAGTATGGCTAAAGAAACCGCGGCCTTCTCTGCCAGCGGAAGCCAGGAAAACCTGGGCCAGCTCTTCGGCGAGATTATGGAGGGCCTGAACAGCCAGCTTGTAGCCAAAGCCAGCGTGTACCCCCGGCAGGGTATCAACCAGGCCGTGCTGAGCGTAAAACTGCGCGATGCCGACGCGCCCCTGACCACCACCTTCAGCTTCTTTTCCGACCGCGACTACAACGCCCCGCCCCCTCCCGTTACCGCCCAGATTACCAGCCTGATTTACGATGGCGAAACCGATACCTACACCGTGGCCCTCAGCGTCACCAGCCCGGAAAACCTGCAGAAAGTAGTGGTGGAAGTGTGGGACGAAAAAGGCGGCACCCAGGTTCCCCCCCGCCCAGGAATTCGACAACCCGGAGGCCGTCATGCAGTTCGAGCGGCCCGGCAAGGGGCTGGTCGCCGGGCGGGAATACAGCTTCCGGGTCAAAGCGGTGGATAAAGAAGGCTTCCTGGTTGCCGATGAAGAGGGAGAAACCACCCTCGCCCAGCAAGTCTTCACCTACGAACCCCCACCGCCCCCCGAAGTCCAGTTCGTCATCAAATCGGTGCAGACCGACTTCCAGAACAACCGCCTGCTCATCGACCTGGACGTACCCGACGCCGGGCAGGTCAACAGCTACGAAGGCTTCATTGTGGATGTAGATACCGGCGCCGGCATCTACGAGTTTGAACCGAACCTCTTCCGCTCCGCCCAGATTGAAGAACAGCTTCCGCCCGCCATCCAGCAGTTGGAAGAAACCCGTAGTTACCGGCTTACCCTTTTCCTGTCCACCAGAGACGGGCGCCGCCTGCAAGCCGAGCCGTACGAGTTCAAAGCCGTGCCGCCGCCCCCGCCCAGCCTGCTGACCCGCATTCTGACCGTCCTGCAGATTCCGGTGGTGCTGGGCGTTATCCTGGTCATCGTTCTGTCTACCATCGGCATTGTGGTGTACTGGAGCCGGCCCAGGCGCAAGGAAGACCTGCCCCCACCAATGCCCCGCCCCCCCATCGACCGCACCATTATGACCGACTCGCCCCTGGTCAGCGGCACACCCCG
>RFJV01000159.1 GCA_003694775.1 Chloroflexota bacterium
CAGGGCCGACCCGCACAGCACCGGCACCACCAGACCGGCGATTGTCGCCGTCCGCAGGGCTGTTCGCACCTCGTCTGGGGTAATTTCTTCGCCTTCCAGAAACTTCTCAATGAGGGCGTCGTCAACCTCGGCCAGCTTCTCCAGCATCTCCTCACGAAGCCGGGCCGCCTCTTCCTGCATGTCAGCCGGAATCTCCGTGGCCTCAGACTTGGTCCCCAGGTCGTCCAGGTAGTAGACGGCCTCCATTTTAATAAGGTCGATGACGCCCCGGAAGTTGCTTTCTGCCCCAATCGGCATCTGGATAGGAACAGGGTTGGCCTTCAGACGGTCGGCAATCATATCAACGGTTCGCCGGAAGTCTGCCCCAACCCGGTCCATTTTGTTAACGAAGCAGATGCGGGGCACACCGTAGCGGTCGGCCTGGCGCCACACCGTTTCAGACTGGGGTTCAACGCCGGCAACGGCATCGAACACCACCACCCCACCATCAAGCACCCGCAAGGAACGCTGTACCTCGGCGGTAAAGTCGATGTGTCCAGGAGTGTCGATAATATTAATCTGATGCTCATTCCAGTAGCAGGTTGTGGCCGCGGCGGTAATGGTAATACCCCGCTCCTGTTCCTGCTCCATCCAGTCCATGGTGGCCGCGCCGTCGTGGACTTCACCAATGCGGTGGATTTTCTGGGTATAAAACAGGATACGCTCGGTGACGGTCGTTTTACCGGCGTCAATATGAGCAATAATCCCGATATTTCGTGTTCTCTCTAACGGATACTTTCGCGTCATAAATATCTCACTCTACCAACCAGACATACGGGCCACAAGGACATCAAAAGTCCAAAACCCTTTTATTATTACCGCAAGAGTTTTGGACTTCGCTGACCACATCCAGGTATAACACTAAATTGTCGAGGATACTCCGACAAAGGAGTACCCCCCGACACTCCAGATTACCAGCGATAATGCGCAAAGGCGCGGTTTGCCTCTGCCATGCGGTGGGTATCTTCTCGCTTTTTAACTGTTGCACCCTGACCATTGGCCGCATCCAGCAGTTCCGCGGCCAGCTTTTCCGCCATCGACTTGCCGGAGCGGGCCCGGGCCGAATTTACCAGCCAGCGAATCGCCAGACTCTGCCGGCGCTCAGGACGCACCTCCAGGGGGACCTGATAGGTCGCCCCACCCACGCGGCGGGGACGCACTTCAATCAGAGGCGTGGCATTCTTGATAGCCTGCTCAAAAACCTCAATACCGGGCTTCTTAGCCCGCTGTTCTACAATATCCAGCGCCTCATAGAAAATGCGGGTCGCCAAACTTTTCTTTCCCCGCACCATCAGTTTATTAATGAAGCGCGACACCAGTTCACTGTTATATTTCAGGTCAGGCTTTACCGGCCGTCGCTCAGCTCGATTTCTTCTAGCCATTTACACCTATCTCCATTATAAAAGCTGTTTACCGCTGTTTGGGCCGCTTGGTTCCGTACTTGGACCGGCCGCGACGCTTCTTGTCCACACCCGTAGAATCCAGTGCACCGCGCACAATATGGTAGCGCACACCAGGCAGGTCCTTCACACGACCGCCGCGCACCAGCACTACCGAGTGCTCCTGCAAGCTGTGCCCTTCGCCGGGAATGTAGGCCGTAACCTCAATCCCGTTGGTCAAGCGCACACGGGCAATCTTCCGCAGAGCCGAGTTCGGCTTTTTGGGGGTCATGGTACGCACCTGAGTGCACACCCCGCGCTTCTGCGGTGCTCCTGGACTGGGCAACATGCGTCCCTTCAAGGCATTAAACGTGTAGCGCAGTGCCGGAGCCTTGGTTTTAGACTTCTTCTGCTTTCGACCTTTTCTGACCAGTTGATTTATTGTAGGCAAAGGTAGACCTCTCCTGATTCGCTAGTAATGATAACAATTGACCATTTTTTGTCAGTATACGAGGCCACCGAAATTATCCGGTGGCCTCGTAAAGTATCAAACTGGCGGTATTCTGTGGGCCGGCGCCGGTTTCTTCTGTACCGGCTCCGCAGTAATCTGCACCCACATGCAAGGATTTACTATAACACAGCCCGAAAAAGGAGTCAAATTACGGCTCCAGATTTGGGCGACACGCCGGCGTCGCGGCCTATCTTAAGCCGCCGGGAATCCCCAGGCCCAGTCCCAGCTTGGGCAGACGTTCTTTCTGCTCTTCCTTGCCAAAGGTGAGCCGTTCATCATTTTCGGTGATAACTTCCACCGCCAGTCCCAGCGACTGAAGCTCTTTGACCAGCACCCGGAAGCTCTCCGGCAGACCCGGCTCCTGGATTGGCTCGCCCTTGACGATGGCCTCATAGGTCTTCACCCGGCCTACCACGTCGTCGCTCTTGACGGTAAGCATTTCCTGCAGGGTATGGGCCGCGCCGTAGGCTTCCAGCGCCCAGACTTCCATTTCCCCAAACCGCTGGCCGCCAAACTGGGCCTTGCCGCCCAGCGGCTGTTGGGTCACCAGGCTGTACGGCCCGGTGGAGCGAGCATGGACCTTGTCTTCCACCAGGTGGGCCAGCTTCAGCATGGTGATGATACCCACCGTCACCGGCTGGTCATAGGGTTCACCGGTTTTGCCATCGTACAGCACCATCTTGCCGGTGGTAGGGATAGGAATCCGCAGTTCCCGCGATACAGCCAGGGCGTACTTATCCACGTCGGCGTCGCTGAGGGCATCGATGTTTTCCAGTTCTGCCAGGGTGTCGGACCAGCGGCCATCGGCGATGCGGCGAACACGCTCCTGCATGGCCTTGAGCCATTCCCGCAGACAGACCAGCCGTACGGCCTCGCGTGCTTTCACACCGATGCTCTGCGGACGGCGCTTGCCTTCAAAGGCCAGCAGAAAATCCGGGTCGTAGCCGCGTTCCTTGAGCCAGGTACGCAGAACGGCCCGCCGGGCGTAGATGTAATCGGTTGCCAGGCGCTCCTCGTCGTAACCTTCGTCGGCCAGCCATTCAATCAGATACAGGGCACGGGCCTCGTCTTCGTCTTCCAGTTCTTCAGGGTCAATTTCCTGCTCGGCAATCCAGTCCCAGGCTTTCCGGGTGACTTCCTGCCAGGCGTGGTCAATCAGCCAGGCCCGGGCCAGTTCGGCGGCGATTTCGTCCTCTTCAGCACCGTCGAAGACCGCGCTGAGGGCCCTGAAGCCCAACCGCGACGCGGCCCAGCCCAGGTGAGTTTCCAAAACCTGCCCGATGTTCATCCGGCCCGGCACCCCCAGGGGGTTAAGGATAATCTGGATGGGTGTCCCGTCTTCCAGGAAGGGCATATCTTCTATGGGTACTACTTTGGAGATAACACCCTTGTTCCCGTGCCGGCCGGCCATCTTGTCACCCTCGGTGATTTTGCGGCGCTGGGCAATCATCACCCGCACCATTTTGTCTACACCGGTAGGCAGGTCGCGGTGTTCGTCGCGGGTAAATTCGCGCACGTCCACCACAATCCCCTTCTCACCGGGAGGCAAGCGCAGGCTGGAATCTTTAACCTCGCGGGCCTTTTCACCAAAGATAGCCCGCAAGAGCTTCTCTTCGGGGGTCAGTTCGGTTTCGCCTTTGGGGGTAATTTTACCCACCAGGATGTCGCCAGGGCCAACTTCCGCCCCCACTCGAATGACACCGTACTCGTCCAGGTCTTTCAGGGCCTCCTCACCCACGTTGGGAATATCGCGGGTAATTTCCTCCGGCCCCAGCTTGGTGTCTCTGGCTTCAATTTCGTGCTTTTCGATATGGATGGAGGTAAACTTGTCCTCGCGGACCAGCTCTTCGCTAATCAGGATGGCGTCTTCGTAGTTGCCGCCTTCCCAGCTCAGGAACGCGGCCAGCACATTCTGACCCAAAGCCAGTTCCCCATTCTCGGTGGAGCTGGAGTCGGCCAGGACCTGCCCCTTTTCGACCCGCTGGCCCTTGAACACAATGGGCCGCTGGTCAATGCAGGTAGACTGGTTGGAGCGGTCGAATTTCCGGAGAACGTACTCCCGCTCTGTGCCGTCATCCTCGCGCACGGTGATGACCTTGCTGGTCGCCCGGATAACCTCGCCGGCGGCCTCGGCTACCACCACCTGGCCGGAGTCAACCGCGGCCTGGTACTCCATCCCTGTGCCGACCATCGGGGCTTCGGGCCGAATCAGGGGGACAGCCTGCCTCTGCATGTTGGACCCCATCAGGGCGCGGTTGGCGTCGTCGTGCTCCAGGAACGGAATCAGGGCCGCACTGACGCCCACAATCTGCTTGGGCGACACGTCCATATAGTCAACCTTTTCAACACTTTCCATCAAAAAGGTCTGACTGCGCCGCACACTGACCTGGGTGTCGATAAACTGCTGGTGTTCGTCCAGCGGAGCGTTGGCCTGGGCGATAGTGTACTTATCCTCGTCATCCGCCGACAGATATTCAATCTGGTGAGTGACCACAGGCTTGATAAGCACCGGCCCCTCCAGGCCAAGCCCGGCAATGCGGATAGCCGTATCTTCATCAATCAACGTGCCCGCCGGAACCACCACTTCTCCTGTTTTGGGGTCGGTCACATCGGCACGGGTGGTTTTCCCGACCAGGGTGTCTACATCATCCGGGTCAACCTTGTTGATGACCTTCCGGTACGGAGTTTCGATAAAACCGAACTCGTTCACGCGGGCAAAGGCGGCCAGCCGGCCAATGAGGCCGATGTTGGGACCTTCCGGCGTTTCGATGGGGCAGATGCGCCCGTAGTGGCTGTGGTGCACGTCGCGCACATCGAAGCCGGCCCGTTCACGGCGCAGACCACCCGGCCCCAGCGCGCTGAGGGTGCGCTTGTGGGTCAGCTCCGACAGGGGGTTGGTCTGGTCCATAAACTGGGAAAGCTGACTGCCGCCAAAGAATTCGCGCGTGGCCGCTACGACCGGGCGGATGTTAATGAGCGACATCGGCGTCATCTGTTCGGGGTCGCGGATGGACATCCGTTCGCGCACCACCCGCTCCATCCGCAGAAAACCGATGCGCAGTTGGTTCTGAATCAGCTCCCCAACGGTTTTAACGCGGCGGTTGCCCAGATGGTCGATATCATCCGGCGGAATCTTGCCGTTGTTAATGTCGATAATCCGGGCCACGATTTTTATCATATCGTCCGTGGTCAGGGTGCGCTGGTCGATGGGAACATCCAGCCCCAGCCGGCGGTTCAGCTTGTAGCGGCCTACCTTGCTCAGGTCGTACCGCCGCGGGGAGAACAACAGCGACAGCATAAAGTTGACTGCGTTGTCGATGGTTGGCGGGTCGCCGGGGCGGAGCTTTTTGTAGAATTCAATCAACGCCTCGTTGACGTTCTTGGTGGGGTCCTTGTCGATGGTAGAGGCAATGAACGGGTGGTCCGGGTCGGTATCGACATCTTCAAACAGCTTCAAGAGATGCTCGTCGGTGCCCAGGCCCAGTTCAATGCACACGTTGGGGTCTTTCTGAGCTTTCTTCAGCGTTTCGTCATCCAGGGTGGCAATCTGGATTGCCCGGAGCAGAACCGTGGCCGGCAGTTTGCGCTTGCGGTCAACCTTAACCGAAATTACGTCGCGGCGGGAGGTTTCAAACTCCAGCCATGCACCGCGATTGGGGATGAGCTTGGCAAAGCAGAGGTTGCGCCCGGTAGCCCGGTCTTCCTCGCTGGTAAAATAGGCCCCCGGAGAACGAATCAACTGCGAAACAACCACCCTCTCCGCGCCATTAATGACAAAGGTGGCGTTCGACGTCATCATCGGGAAGTCGCCCATAAAGACATCCTGGTCCTGAATTTCACCGGTTTCCCGGTTAACCAGGCGGACCTTCACCCACAGTGGGCTGGCGTAGGTGATGTCTCGCTCCCGACATTCCTTTTCCGAATATTTTGGTGGGTCAAAACGATAATCGAGGAAATGCATCTCCAGATTCTTGTTAAAGCTAACAATCGGAGAGATTTCCTCCAGCAGTTCACGTAAACCTTCCCGTTTGAACGCCTCAAACGATTCAAGCTGTACCTGAATCAGGCGAGGCAGTTCTACAATGTCCGGAATACGAGCATAACTTTTGCGCGCGGAGTTAAAAGCCATAAATCCACATTCTCCTTATTTAGTACCTGAACTTACCCATTACAACGAGCGAAAGTTCGGGTCTGTCCAGAATTTCTAAAATTCTGGACGCACCCGAAAGTTCTTGAAATTAAGCACACAGTCTCAGGCCATCACTCCTGAACTAAAAAGAGGCAGGCGCTGTTGGTATGGACAATCAGGAGCACCACCTGGATTTTCCACGAAACCTTCCTTACCCTGACGGTAAAGCGTTTAGCCCCCTTTTGTAGGAAATTAAGGCATAATGTTCCTGCGGTTCAGGGAAACCTCCTGAACGGCAAATTTTTATTGCATCTTCGCTGATGTTTCTGGGGCAAAGCGTTGTCCCTGCTTTGCAGAGGAGAGGTTAGCAGAATGCAGCACAATATATTGTATTGACTTGAGGGAATCACCTCTATTTGGGGTATTGACAATAGTGCGCACTTCACCAACTACAAATTTACATTATAACCAAAA